>DATLIL010000079.1:0-6031 GCA_035539475.1 Polyangiaceae bacterium | reverse complement strand
AAAGGCCACGATTCCGGCGTGGTTGAGCGCGCGGTAACTCTCCCGTGCACTGCCATGCGCGACGAGCCCGGCCGTGGCGAGCCCGAGCTCTCGCTCGGCGGCGTCGAGCTCACCCAGGTAGCTCAGCGCCAGGCCCAGCGTTTCGTGAGCCAGGCTCGCTGTCACGGGCGAGCCCCCCAGCCGCAGCGCCTTCTCGGCGTCCCGACGAGCACCAGCGTAGTCGCCGCGAGCAAGACGCGTGCGCGCCAGGCGATCGATCAAGCGGGCGTCGCCCGCGGTGTCGCGCCGTTTCAACCAGCGTTCGAGCAGCGCCTGTGCGCGCGCCGGCTGACCGAGCCCGCGCAGCCCGTCGACCACGAACGTCGCGGCCTCGGCTGCGCAGGCGGGGTTCGAGCGCCACGCGCGAATAGCGGCGCGAACCGCCAGGCGAGGCTCACCTGCCGCGAGCATCAGCTCGGCGCCGGCCAGCTGGACCTCCCCGTTGACGCTCTTGCGAAAAGCCGAACGGAAGAGCGCCACCGTCGCGCGCGGTTGCTGGCGGAGCTCGGGCAGAAACCGCAAGAACGTCTGCTCTGCGCGCGCCTGCTCCTGCGCCTCGGCGAGATGCAGGGCGAGCCGCGCGACGACGCCGGCGTTCGTCTCCGGCGAGGCTGAAGCGATCGTCTCGGCGAGCTCGAGGTGCCCCTTGCAGATGGCCTTCCGAGAAAGGCCTCCGGCGGCGATCGCCGTCAGCGTGCGGCGATAGAGTCGCACTCGGCCGCCGTCTCGCTCCCCGAGCTGAAGCGCGATGAGCTCTTGCACGGCGGACCAATCGAGCAGCGGTGGCGCCACCTCGAGCTCGCCACCCGCGGCGGTGATCACGGCCAGCGCCCGCGCCGCAGCCGACTTCGAGGCGGGAAGCGTGACGTCGCTCTCGGCGAGTGAGCTGTACGACGAGTGGTCAGGAGCAGCCTGTAGACGGCGGAGCTCCGTCTCGATCGCGCCTGGCAGCCCGGCCGTGGCCGCAAAGAACTCGCGCACCCTCCTTGCGGGGAGGAACGGCGCGACCCATGCGCTGACTTCCTGGAGCTCGAGCGCTCCGCACTCGGCGACCACTGCGTTCACGCCCGCAGGCGCACTCCGACCGGAAAGGAGCACGGCGACCTTGCCGCTGGGCTCGAGCACGCGGCACGCCGACAGCAAGAGCTCGCGTTGATCGGCGTCCAGCCGTTCGTGGTCTTCGACGACGAGCAACAGCGGTTCGCGGCTCTCTTTCAGGCGATCGTGCGCGAGCAGCACTCCCCGCAAGGATCGTACGGGTTGCTCCAGGCCCGCCGCGATCGCAAGGCACCTTCCGACGCATTCGGCATCGCTGGCGGAGACGCGAAAGACCTGCACCTCGAGCTGAGCCCGCCACGTCATCTCGCGGAGCAGCCGCGAAAGACCCACGCCAGGGCCGCCGCTGAGCACGAAAGCACGCGGCCCGGGCTGATCGCGCTGCAGCGCCGAAAGCCAGCCGGCGAACTCCGACAGTTGCCCTTGTCTGCCGAGCAGCCGAGTCGGTACGAGATGGCGTGGAACGCTCTCGACGCGACGCTTGAAGGCTTCGAGCACCTCCCTCACGTCGGCGGGGCGATCCGCCGGATCGGCGCGCACCAGGCGCTCGATGATGCGTGCGACGTGAGCGGGAGGCTCTTGCCGCGCGAGGCCGAAGACGCACTCGAGCGTTTTTCCCGCCGAGTAGAGGTCGGCGCGTGCGTCGGCCCTTTCTCCGCGCAAGAGCTCCGGCGCGATGAAGCCTTCGGTGCCGCTCAGCCAGGCGGTGGCGCCAAAGGGCTGCGCACAGCCGAGGTCGATCAGAGTCCCTCGCCCCGCGCCGTCCACCATCACGTTGGACGGGGTAAAGTCGCCGTGCCGGATCTCCTGGGCGTGCAGCGCCGAGAGCCCCTCGAGCGCGTCGAGCACCGGGTTCAGGAGCTGTGCGACGGCGGCTCCGCTCTTCCGTGCGGTCTCGGCCAGTGGGCTCGCGTCGAGCCACTGCGCGACGTAGTAGTGAACCTGCGTTCCCCCGATGAGTGCCGTGCCGAAGTCCAGGACGCGCACGAGGTGAGGATGCGAGCTGCGAGCGAGGAGCGCGAACTCCGCGCGAAAGGAGGAAAGGACCTCGGCCCCTGCCGGCTGCAGCTCCTTGACCACGCAGCGGAGCCCGCTCGGTTCCTCCTGGGCGACGAACACGGCGCCCGCGCCGCCCGTGGCCAGCGGCTCCCTGATCCGATAGCGCCCTTGCAGCAAGTCGCCGGCGGTCAGAGGCACAGCTGGCACTGTATCACCCGGATGACTGCTGCTTCTACTTGCTACACATTGATACACATGCAACGAACCAATAAGTAATCGTAATCATTGCATTAACTGAACATTCCGCCTCTGGTCTCAGACTTGCTCATGGAGCGGGTCAGGAGGCACGAGGCCCAATGTTCAACCGATCGATTCTGTTCAGTCTTCTCCTCATGACGAGTTGCTCGAAGAGCGGCGGCGACAGCAACGCTCAAGGCGACATGCTGCGTCCGACGCAAGAAGAGGGAGCCGCCGGTGCTCCCGTGACGAGCAGCTGCCCACCGGGCGAGGAGGCCGCCTGCAATGATCCCTGTGCCGCTGTCCACCCCGGGCCCGACGGCACCTGCGACCCGAACGCGCTCTGCGGCGATCCCGACTGCCACGTCGACGAGGGAACTGGCGGCGCCGGTCCAGGCGACGACATCTGCGCCGGCGTCCGGATCGGATCCGACGGCGTCTGTGACCCCGACGCGCTCTGCGGCGATCCCGACTGCCCTGTCGACGATGGAGCCGGAGGCGCCGCTCCTGGCAACAACTGTCCGCCCGGCGAGGAAGAGGCCTGCAACGACCCGTGCGCCAACGTCTTCCCCGCTCCCGACGGAACCTGCGATCCCGAAGCGCTCTGCGGCGATCCCGACTGCATCGCAGAAGATCCCTGCGCGAACGTCAGGCCACTGCCCCCTGACGGGACGTGCAATCCTGATTGGATCTGCGATCCCGATTGCATGTGATTCTAGCCCGCCCACACTGAAATGACGTTGAGAAGCTCCCCTCCCCTCGCCGCCCTGATCTCGTCGCTCGCGCTCGGCGCCTGCGAGCCGGGGGGAGCTTCGCCCATCCCGCAGCCCACCGTGCTCGAGGTCGACGACCTCACCGTCAACGTGGACATCCCGGACGCGGGCCACGCCTTCCCGACCATCGACGGCCGCCCGGGCAGCGCACCGGCGGGCGCGACCATCCAGATCACGGCGCTCGACGGCGCAGCAGCGCCATCCACTGGATCCGCCGCGAGCGACGGCAGTTTCGAGGTCGAATTCGCCGCCAACATCGGCGACGAGCTCCGCATCGAATGGCTCCGCGACGGAGACCGTTCACCACCGCTCGACGTGATTCTGAGCCAGTCCGGCGCCGACGTCGTGCTCGTAGCGTCGCCTCGTTTCGAGTGTTTGACGTTGAGCCCCGGGTTCGTTCTTTCGTTCGCGACGGTCCAGACGCGCACACTGTCATTCGCCAGCAGTTGCACGGAGCCCGCCACACTCGACAACACGCGCACGCGCCTGGGTTCGACGCATTTCAGGGTGGCGAGCGCCCCACCGATCGAAGTCCCACCCGCCGGTTCGAACGGCCTCGACGTTACCTTCACGCCGCTGGCGGGCGACGAAGCAGAAGACGTCCTTTTCGTGGACGTGACGACCAGCGGAGAGACGATCCGCTACCCGATCACACTCATCCCGTGATCAGTGCGACGCGGTGCTCGGCGTACGCAGCTCGATTCCGGCGATGCGCACCACGCCGGACAAACAGCTGAAGTCGAAGACTCCGTCGTCGACCCGAACTGGGTACGGGCCCAGCTTGGCCCAGCCAGGGGTCCCTTCGATCGCTCCGGCCTTGAAGGCCCCGAGCTCGGCCGAATCCTCGATCGCAAACGTGCCGAGCTCTTCACCCGCGCCCGAGACGGCGTAGACGTAGGCGAGGTAGTCACCGGACTCGGTGGGCACGCTGACACTCTGGTTCGCGGCGAGCTCGTAGCCGCTCGCAAGCACCTCGGCCAGCGCACCCTGCACGGCTGGCCGCACGTTCGCCGGCGGCCCGTCGAAGGCGACGCCCGTCGTTTCGAGCGCACCCGCCATGTCACCCTCCCAGTCGTCATCGTCGAGCGTGACGGCGTCGCCGCCCAGGTTGATGGCGCGCACGAAGCACGACCGGTCGCCGCCGCGCCGTGGCTCGTAGCCCCAGACCAGCTGCTCACCGTCGAAAACCGTGATCCTGGCGTTGTCCTGGTACGGAACGGCCGAGCTCTCGAACGAATAGTGCGTGGCCTGATCGAAGGCGACGCCGTCGTTGCCGGCGAAGAGCTCCTGGTAGAGCTCGACGCGATCGCCCGGCAGCAGCGTGTACGCACCCGAAAAACGGATATCGATGGTGACGTCGTAGTCGTCGTCCTCGTCCGCGTTGATCTTCACGATCGACCACGTCGTGTCGTCGGAGATGTAGAGCGGGACCACGTCCTGGAACAGGATAGTCTGGCCGCTGCGGATGTGGATCGGCTCCGTGACGCCGTTCCGCCGGAAGTAATAACGCACGGACAACGTGGCGAGCGCGACCGGATCGTCACCCTCGTTCCAGAGCTTGAGCTGAAAGCGAGGCGACAGGCTGGAGCGGTTCGGATCGCCGCACTGGTACTCGACGCGGAACGGCGTCGTATCGAAGCAAGCCTGACAATCGTCGCCGCCGCAGTCGATGTCGGACTCGTTGCCGTCGGGCAAACCGTTGAAGCACTCGTCCGGAGCGGGGGCTGGGCGAACGCCACAGAGCGACGCAGGTTGACCGCCGCTCTCACCACCGCTGCCCTGACTCGCCGCGCCGCTCTGACCGTCGTCGCTGCCAGCGGTGCCCCCGCCGACCACTGCACCCGCGCTGCCGCCAACCGCGCCGGCCGTGCCGCCGCTGCCTGCATCACCCGACGTCGCACCCGTCCCCCCTGCCGTGGCGGAGACGAAGACGAAATCCGGGTAGTTACAGCTGGCTTCGACCCCGAGCAGCAGAACACCAGTGAGGACCATCGACGTCAGCGCACCAGCGCGTCGAGACCCACGGCGACTCTGCGGACCCATCGCCTCAGCGTAACACGGCCGGGAACCGGTCCGAGCGCGCAGCCGAAATTGGCCGCTCCCGTGTGCGGATTGTCCAGCGGTGCATCGGAGCCCGGGGTCCACTAACGTTTCGACCATGGCAGCCAGGAAATCGGCACAGGACTCACTGCGCGCGAGCCTCGACCAGTTCGTCGCTGACCTGGAGGACATCGTTCGCGCGTCCATCCTCGACTTCGTCACCGGTGAGGGTGGCGGCCGAACGAAGAAGCGTGGAGCCACTCGCCGCAAGCCCCATGCGACCGAAGCCAAGGCCAGAGGACGGCGCGCAGCCAGGGCGTCCACTCGCAAGCGGAAGGCCAAGAAGAAGATCCGGGCGCGACGCAAGACGAGCTAGACCGACCACTCCTGACGGCTACCCCGGTGTACCGCAGCGTAGATGCGGTCGCGCAGTACGTTGCATTCGGCGTGGGTGAGCGAGCGCTCCAGAGCGCGGAGCACGACGCGAACCAGCATGTTCTTCTGGCCTGGCGAGACACCCATGCGCGCGACGGCGGCGGCCGGCAGTCGCTCGTAGGGGGTTTCTGAGAGCACTTGAATGCTCTCGATCACGTCGGCTTCCGCACCGAGCGCACCGCGCACACGGTCGCCCACGTCCTCGCTACTGGTATCGGCGTCGACGGCGAGCGAGAGATCTCGCCGCACGGCCGGCATGGACGAAACCGCCCGGTACGGCTCGAGGTCGAGCATCTGCCGTGCCACGCGCTCGTCGCCCGAGCGCAAGAGCCGGATGTCGTCGATGCCCTTGCGCAGCATGAGCAGGCGATCGAGCCCAAGCCCGAGCGCCAGACCCGAGACCTCTTTTGGATCGTGTCCGGTCCGCTCGAGCAGCGCCGCAGCCACCAGTC
>DATLIL010000078.1:0-2158 GCA_035539475.1 Polyangiaceae bacterium | reverse complement strand
CCCTCGGCGTGAGCAAGGAAGCGCCGGTGGGCTTTCGTGCGATTCGCCTGCGCTTCACGCTCGACACCGACGCGAGCGACGAGCAGATTGCCACGCTGCTGCGCCTGACGGAGCGCTACTGCGTCGTGCTGCAGACGCTGCGGCAGCCGCCGGAAGTGGTGGCCGAGCGCCAGTGAAGTCGATCGCGGCGCTCTGTGTAGCGGGCATGCTCGTGGCGGGCAGCGCGCACGCCGCGGACGAGCCCGAGCCCGGCAGCGGGCCGATCTGGGGTCCGCCCGTCGCGCACAGCCTGGCGCTGTTCACCGGCATGCGCCTGACCGAGGCCGTGCTCTGGCCGGAGCCGTTCGCGCGGGTGGAGCCAGCGTTCTGGTGGGCACGCTACGAGGACGCCTACACCCTGCCGCCGAAGTTCGACCCTCAGCGCGCCTGGTTCGAGTGGGACGGTGACCCCTGGACCGTCAACGTGATCGGCCATGGCTTGCTCGGCAGCGAGCTCTACCTGCGCGCGCGCAACTGCCGCTTCGGCTGGGCGGGATCGCTGGCGTTCGCCGCCGGCGGCTCGCTGGTCTGGGAGTACGTGTTCGAGGCCAACGGCGTGCGTCCCTCCGCTCAGGATTTGATCTACACGCCGCTCATCGGCTTCGGGCTCGGTGAGGCGCGCTTCGCCGCGTCGCGCGCGCTGAGAGACGCCCGCGGCTTCGGCGCCGTCCTCCGCGTCGTGCTCGATCCGTTCGGCGAGGCCGAGCGCGCCCTGGGCAGCGTCTGCTAGCGGCTGCTCGGCGGCGCGCTGAAGCGTTCCTCCAGGCGTACTGGCGCGACCGGCGCCGGTTCCCTGCGCGCCAGCAGTGGTTGCTCGATGAAGCGGTACGACAGCTCCGCGATCAGCAGCGTGCAGGCCAGGCGCAACGTCGAGACCCACATGAAGTTCAGCTCGTCGCCAGGGTCCCGGACCTGCTCGAACCACATGAAGATCGGCAGGTGGTAGAGGTAGATGCCGTAGCTGCGCTTTCCGACCGCGATCAGCCAGGGGTGTGAAAGGACGCGCTGTAATCGCGTCGGAGCGTCGTCGATCGCCACGCTGAGCAGGGACATCGAGCCCAGCGCGAAGAGCGTAAAACCACCCGCGTGCAGATCGTGGCAGTCGTACGACAACTTCAGCAGCAGCCAGGGCCAGCAGGCCAGGAAGAGGTAGGCGCAGAAGCGGTATCCCGGTCGGTAGTGGCCGAGCTCGGCCTGTGGGATCAGCGCCAGTGTGCAGCCCGCGAGCAGCTCGTCGACGCGCACCAGGGGTGAGTAGTAGTTGGCCAGCCAAGACTTCTCGGTGTCGAGGGCAGCTCGGCTCACTGCTGCGATCACGATGATGGACAGCACGAGCCTGACGGCCAGCGGACGGTTCAGCGTGAGCAGCCAGATCAGCAGCGGCGGCCAGAGCAAATAGAACTGCTCTTCGGTGGACAGCGACCAGCTGTGCACGAGCGGGCCCAGCTGCGTCGGGTCGACCATGGCCTGGAAATTGGCCATGTACGCGGCGGCGGGCAGCGCCGCGGCCCAGTAGCTCGGATTCGGCTCCGGCATGCCGGACCAGAGCACGTAGGACATCACCAGCAGCACGGCGAACGCTGGCAGCAGGCGCCGCGCGCGACGCGACCAGAAATGACCCAAACGGATCCGGCCGTGTTGCGCGTAGTCGTGCAGCAGTACACGCGTGATCACGAAGCCGCTCAGGGTGAAGAACAGATCGACGCCCAGAAAGCCGCCGGGCGCAAAGCTACGCGCACCGTGCAGCGCCAGGACCTGAGCAATCGCTACCGCGCGGACGCCGTCCAGAGCCGGATAGTAGTGCGGCGAGGTCGCCATTAACGCACTGCCTCCGTGACAAGCACGCGGCATACCATGGGCGACGTTGAAGACTGCGCAGCGCCGGGTGTTACGGAGCTCGCCGCGGTGACGAGGGAACGTCGCGCAGACTAGGGGCCGAGCTTGAACAGCGGCTTGAAGTCGCGGTCGAGCACCGTCTTGCGATTGTCGACCGAGGCGTTGTCGATCGCGAGATCACACAGCCGGCGGATGTGATCGGAGAGGGCGTCAGTCACGGCGTCGGAGGTGTTCATGCCGGAGCGCGCCTTGATGTAGGCCTTCAGCTTGGAGACCACGATCA
>DATLIL010000077.1:0-5487 GCA_035539475.1 Polyangiaceae bacterium | reverse complement strand
GGGTGCCTTCGATCACATCACCTCGAACTTCGAGACCATGATGCCGACGCTGCTCTGGCTCGAGCACGTGCTCGGCTTCGAGCGTTTCTGGGACGTCGAGTTCCACACCAGGGACGTCAGGGCCGAGCTCAGGGACGGCTCGGGCCTGCGCTCGGTGGTGATGTGGGACCCGAGCTCTGGCGTTCGTTTTGCCAACAACGAGCCCTATCGTCCGAATTTCAAGAGCTCGCAGATCAACGTCTTTCACGAACAACACCGCGGCGACGGCGTTCAGCACGTGGCCATCGCCGTGCCCGACATCCTGGCCTCGGTGCGCGGTCTGCGCGCGCGCGGCGTCGACTTCATGCCCACGCCCGGCGCCTACTACGACGCGCTTCCGGAGCGGCTGGCGGCGCTCGGCATCGGCCAGCTCGACGAGTCGATCGACGAGCTGCGCGAGCTCGGCATCCTGGTCGACGGCCACGCCAAGCACCGCTACCTGCTGCAGATCTTCCTGAAGGACTCGGCCGCGCTCTATCACAGCGCCGAGGCCGGGCCGTTCTTCTACGAGATCATCGAGCGCAAGGGCGACGAGGGTTTCGGCGCCGGTAACTTCCGCGCCCTGTTCGAGAGCATCGAGCGCGAGCAGGCCAAGGGGAGCGACCAGTGATCGATCGCATGACCGCCGGCCGCGTGCCGCCCAAACACCACACGGCGCTCCGCGGCGCCGGAGGCGCGCTCCACTACGAAGAGTGTTTGACGCGCGCGGGCTTCGACGGTCCCTACAGCATCCTCTATCACCAGCACCGCCTGCACGAGAGCCGCCCGGCCCCGCTGCGCCGGCGCTTTCAGCTGCCGGATGCTGCGCCCGACCAGCGCCTGCTCAGGCGGCACTATCGCACCGGCGAGCTCGCGCGCGGCAGCGGCTCTCCGCTCGAGATGCGCATGCCGCTCTTGTTCAACGCCGACGTCGTGATCGGGCTGGTGCAAGCCGACACCGCCGACGACGGCTACTTCTCGAACGGCGACTCCGACGAGCTCTTCTTCGTGCTCGAGGGCGGCGGCGTGCTGAAGAGCCCGTTCGGTGACTTGAGCTTCAAGGCACGAGACTACCTCTGCATTCCGCGCGGCGTCGTTCATCGCTTCGCGCTCGAGAGCGGCGTGCGCCAGAGCTGGCTCTCGATCGAGTGCCGCGGCGGCGTCGGCCTGCTCAAGCAGTACCGTAACGAGGTCGGTCAGCTGACGATGTCCGCGCCTTACAGCCACCGGGATTTCGATCGGCCCGCGTTCGGCGGTCCCGTCGACGAGGGCTTGCGCGAGCTCACCGTGCTGCGTAACGGCGACTTTCACGCCTTCGAGCTCCTGCACTCGCCACTGGACGTCGTCGGCTGGGACGGCAGCGTGTATCCGTTCGTCTTTCCGATCGAGCGCTTTCAGCCTCGCACGGGCGCGATCCATCTACCACCGACCGTGCACGGCACCTTCGCCGCGCGTGGCGCCTTGATCTGCAGCTTCGTTCCTCGCTTGCTCGACTTTCACCCTGACGCCATCCCCTGCCCGTACCCGCACTCGTCCGTCGACGTAGACGAGGTGCTCTACTACGTGCACGGCAACTTCACTTCACGGCGTGGCGTCGGCGTCGGATCGATCTCGCATCACCCGGCGGGCATTCCTCACGGGCCCCATCCGGGCGCCTACGAAGGCAGCATCGGCGCTCGCTCCACCGACGAGATCGCCGTGATGCTCGATTGCGCCCGCCCGCTCTCGCCAACGGCTGCCGCGACAGCGATCGAAGACAGCGAGTATCATCTCAGCTTCAACGACAAAGGTGCTTGAACATGGCTTCACGCTACTCTGCGCTGCTGGCGCTGCTGCTCATCGCCTGCAGCTCGGGCTCCAGTGACGACGACGACAATGGGCCGAAGGGCATGGCCGGTAGCTCGTCCACGCTGCCGGACGGCTTCATCGATTGTGGACCGGACACGCTCTTTCACCTCACCGGTGACGTGGACGGCGAGGTGATCGAGGTCACCGAAGCTCCTACGCTGGGTGGCTTCAGCCAGCAGAGCAATCCGCCGGGTCCTCACTTCAGCCTGCCCAATCCGGACGACCCCGCTGACGAGGCGGTGATCCAGGTCTTCCTGACCTGGGCAGAGTCCGTTGCCTCCGGTGAGGTCAC
Organism: Polyangiaceae bacterium; assembly: GCA_035539475.1. GTDB lineage: Bacteria > Myxococcota_A > Polyangia > Polyangiales > Polyangiaceae > PMG-095. The sequence continues at coordinate 3,329 of DATLIL010000077.1, read as the reverse complement.
CCCGATCGAGGGCTGGCTGAGGTTGCCGTCGGACCTACTGGCTGGCGAGACCATCTGCGCCGGTGCTGGCAGCGAGATGATGATGCCCCCCAGCGCCCAGAGGGATGCTCGCGGCGAGTTCCTGTTCAGTCTGCGCGGCCTGTCCCGTGGCGCGGATTGCGATCAGGCGGTGAGCGGCGAGCTCGACGGTTGCTGGCGCAACTGAACGAGGTAAAACGCCAGGGTGGCCTGGATCGCGGCGGCCGTCGTCTTGCTCATTTCGATGCGCTTCGGAATGCGTGGCCTGCTGTTCGGCTTGGTCATGGCCGCGCTGCTCGTCTGGAGCTCACGCACGCCGAGGCGGGTGAGCGGTACCGGGTCGGGAGGCGGCCGGGGCGCAGGTCCCATGTCGCACGAAGAGGCGCTGAAGGTGCTCGGGCTCGAAGCGGGAGCCAGCGCCGAGGCGGTCATGAAGGCGCATCGCGAGCTGATCAAGAAGGTTCACCCCGACCAGGGTGGCTCGAGCTTTCTGACCCAGCAGGTCAACGAGGCGAAGCAGGTACTGCTGAAGCGCTGAGCGTCACAGCGCGGGTAGCGCGCCAGGGGCGAGCCACTCGACCGGCTGATCGCGCAGCCAGGTGCGCTGGCGGCGAGCGAATACGCGCGTGGCGCGTACGACGGCGTCGGTGAGAGCGGGGAGATCGATCGGCGTGCCCGGGGCGAGCGCGTCGTTGACCTGGCGGTACCCGACCGAGCCCATGGCCCGCGCTGCGGCGTAGCCTTTTTCGCGTAGCGCGCGTACCTCGTCGAGCCAGCCGGCGGCGAACATCGCCTCGGCGCGGCTGCGAATGCGCCGATCGAGCTCGTCGCGCTCACGCGCCACGCCGACGAGGCGCGCGTTCAGGCGAGGCTTCGTGAAGCCGTGCTCGGCTTGCCAGCGGCTCATCGGGATGCCGCTGAGCTCGTTCACCTCGAGCGCGCGGCTGACGCGCACGAAGTCGTTCGGGGAGAGACGCGCGGCGGTTTCGGGATCGACGAGCGCGAGCTCGGCGTGGAGCGCCGCGCGGCCCTCGCGCTCCGCGCGCTCGTGGTGGCGGGCACGCACCGCGGGATCGGCCGGCGGCGCGGCGGCCAGACCGAAGATGAGCGCGCGCACCCAGAGGAACGTTCCGCCGCAGACGATGGGCGTGCGACCCCGGCTGCGGAGCTCCGTCAGGGTCTGATCGGCGAGCTCCACCCAGCGCGCGACGTCGCAGTGTTCCAGAGGATCGACGATGTCGATCAAGTGATGAGGCGCGCGTGCACGCTCCTCGCTGCTCGGTTTGCCGGTGCCGATCTCGAACTCGCGGTAGACCTGCACGCTGTCGGCGCTGACGATCTCGCCGCCCTGGCGCTCGGCCAGCGTCACGGCGAGCTCGGTCTTGCCGGACGCCGTCGGTCCGACCACGACCAGGAGCGGGGGCAGGTCGCTCGAGCTCAGCGCCGACCCACCTTGCGCTCGAGCTCGGCCCAGCTCGTGAACGTCACGACCGGACGGCCATGAGGGCAGTGCCCGGCGAAGTCTGCGCTATCCAGGGCGACCAGCAGCGCCTGCGCCTCGGTGGCCGAGAGTGGATCGCCGGCGCGCACCGAGCCGTGACAGGCCATGGTGGCGAGCGAGAGATCGACGGCCGCGGAAAAGCCTCGACCGCCCTGGCGCGAGAGCTCGCTCAGGAGGTCGCGCAGCAGCCGCTCGGCGCTCGCGCGCTGCAGAAGCTTGGGCACGCCGTGGACGCTCAGCGTCTCCGGTCCGCGCACACGCACGTCGAGACCGACCTCGCGGATCTTTTCGGCGTGCTGCTCCACGAGCTCGCTCTCCGCCGGCGTCACTTCGACGGTGATGGGGAAGAGCAGCGCCTGCGAGGCGACCGCGCGCGACTGGTACTGGTGACGGAGCTTGGTGAAATTGACTCGCTCGGCGGCTGCGTGCTGATCGAGGAGGTAGATGCCCTCTTTGCCCTCGCACAGGAGGTACGTCTGGCGCAGCTGCGCGATGAAGCGCAGGCTCGACCAGAGCATCTCGCTGGCCGGTTGAATCGGCGCCGTCGCCGAGTCGCGCACGGCGATCAAGCTACGCGTGTCGTCGACGGCTGCGAGCTCCTGGACGGCCATCGTGGCCGTCGTCGATTCGGTCGAGACGGTGGGGTCCGACGAGACGCCAACGGTCGAGAGCCCGGTCGCCGGCGGTGGCGAGGAGGGGGCCTGGGCCGGCGCTGGGGCCGCGGCCTGCGCAGTCGCGGCCGCGGGCCTACCCCAGGCGCCGCGATTGGTGGGCGGCAGGGAGAACGCGGTGGTGAGGCCCTTCGACAGGATCGAGTAGAGCGCGTCGCTCACCGTGCGCGGATCCGCGAAGCGCACCTCCGACTTCTGTGGATGCACGTTCACGTCGACGAGCGGGAGCGGCAGATCGAGGTAAACCACGCCGCGCGGGTAACGCCCGCGCTCGAGCACGCTGCCGTAGGCCTGCGCGATCGTGACCGACAGCGCACGATCGCGGACCGGGCGATGGTTGACCAGGATCCACAAACCGCTGGCGCCCGTGCGCGCGTCTTCGGGCCGCGACAGGAAGGCGTCGACGCGCATCGGGCCGCGCTCGCCGCTGAAGGCCGTGAGCATTGCGCCGTCGCTCACCTGCCGCACGCGCTCCTCGCGCGCCTCGGTGCGCAGAAATTCGCGCACGCGCCGGCCGTCGCGCGACAGGCTGAAGGTCACCTCCGGGCGCGAGAGCGCGGCCGCCTCGATCACGTCGGTGACGTGACCGCCTTCGGTGCCGCTCGACTTCAGGAATTTGCGCCGCGCCGGCACATTGTGGAAGAGGTCGGCGATCTCCACGCGCGTGCCCGGCGCCATGCCGGTCGGGCGAACGCTGGGAGCGCCGCCGCCGGTGTAGACGAGCTCGACGCCGGCATCGTCGTCGCGAGGCCGCGTGCGCAGCGTGAAACGGCTGACCGAGGCGATGCTGGGCAGCGCTTCGCCGCGAAAGCCGAAGCTGTGCAGGCGGTTTAGGTCCTCGAAGCGCGAGAGCTTGCTCGTGGCGTGACGCTCGATGCAGAGCCGGGCGTCGTCTTCGGCCATGCCATGGCCGTCGTCGCTGACGACGATGCGCGTGATGCCGCCGCCGTCGATCTCGACGTCGATGCGCGTCGCGCCGGCGTCGAGCGAGTTCTCGATCAGCTCCTTGACCACGCTGGCCGGGCGCTCGACGACCTCGCCGGCCGCGATCTGGTTCGCGAGCTCGGTCGGCAGCACCACGATGCGAGGCATGGCGCGTACTATACGTCGCTGCGCGCGGAGCGTGCGCTGAACGAGCG
>DATLIL010000076.1:0-11877 GCA_035539475.1 Polyangiaceae bacterium | reverse complement strand
TAACAGCGCGCCCCTGCCATTGTAGGCGCGTCTCGGCTCTTTCCCAAGCGCCCCGGGCGGGTCTATCCTGGCGATCCGTGTCCTTTTGGCGGAGCTTTCGGCTGATCCTCGCTGCGCTGTGCGCGGCACCGGCCGCGTCGGCGGCGACCCCGCCGAGCTGGGACAAGCCGCCGCCCAGAGCCGTACCTGCGCACATTCCGCCTGCGGCTCGTGGCTTTCAGGCCGCCCTGCGCTCCGGCTTCAGCTTGCCGTGGGGCAAGGCCAGCGAGGAACCGGGTGACGAGCTCTCGGCGCGCAGCGGCTGGCAGGTGCCCGTCATTCTCGATGCCGGATTCAAATTGAACAAGCCGGTCTTCCTCGGCCTGTACCTGGGCTTCGGCTATGGCTCGGGCCGCGCCGAAGCCTGCGACGCCGAGGGTTTCGACTGCAGGGTGCTGTCGTACCAGTTCGGCGTGCAGGGCCAGTATCAGTTCGGCGCGTCCGAGGCCATCAACCCCTGGATCGGCTACGGCATCGGCTACGAGATCCTCGAGCAGTCGATCAGCACCGAGGGCTACGACGAGACCGAGATCAGCCACGGCATGACCTTCGCCAAGCTGGGGCTCGGCGCGGATCTGCGCGGTGTGTTCGGGCTCGGTCCCTTCGTCGAGGTGAGCGCAGGGCGCTTTGCGGCCTCGAGCACGAGCGTGGACGAGACCGAGGTGCACGAAGGTCCAGTCGACGAGAGCGCCTGGCACGGCATGCTCAGCTTCGGCGTGCGACTGGTGGTGCTGCCGTGATCCGGGCACCCTTGCTCGCGCTCGTGCTCCTGCTCACCGCTTGCTCGGGCGACGACGACCAGCCAGCGCTCACCGAGCTCGCCATCTCGGTCGAAAACGAGGTCGGCGGGCGCAGCCAGATCGCCTGCGAGCCCCTGCCGCTGCTCCACGGCAGCCGGCGCCTGACGGAGCACGTGATCGACGGCGCGTTCACGATCACGGTCATGAGCTCACCCAGCGAGACGGAGCTCTCGTTCGACGAAGGCGGTCGCGCGCTGGGTCAGGCTCTGCTCGTCTCGCGCAGCGCACTCGAAGCCGACTATGGCGAGGAGCTCACGCTCGTTCTCAGCGGCGGCGAGAGCTACGTCGTCAGCATCTCCTCGAGGTGCGCGCCGTGAGGACTCGCTGGCTGTTCCCGCTCGCGCTGTTCGGGGCCTGTGGACCCGACGAGCACACGGGAGTCACGCACCGTGTCGATCTGCCCGACGAGCCGACGCCCAGCAGCGCAGGCGAAGGCGGCGGCGGAGCCGGTGGCCAGGGCGGCGCAGGCGGTGAGGTCGTGGTCGTGCCGCCGGAACCGCCCGAAGTCAGCGCCATGACGCCCCTGACCGGCCCTTACGGGACGGAGGTGCGCGTGGTCGGCAGCCACCTCGGCAGCGCCGCTCGTTCGGGCGTGACGCTCACGCTGGGCAGCGACGAGACGCGCGAGCTCGAGCCGGAGTCGACACCGGAAATCATCAGCTGGACGGAGAGCGAGATCCGCTTTCGCTTCCCGTTTCCCCTCGCCGGCGACGTGGTCGTGACCACCCCGCAGGGCAGCGTCACGGCCGGTCAGTTCGAGCCCAACTGGCTACCCGGCGAGAAGCTCGCGGCGCCCGCGGCGGTGAACGCCATCGCCTCGATCGCGCACGCACCGGGCACGATCAGCACGGTGCTCGACACCGGCCCGCCCGAGGTCGTGACGTTCGACGGCCAGAGCGCGGCATCGATCGCGATTGACGACAACACGCTGCGCCCGGAGTCGATACGGCTGTATCGCGACGGCAGCGAGCTGCAGGCGTTCGCACTCTCCACGGCGACCGACCACGAGATCATGGCGCTCGATCCCGCCAGCGACTTCGCAGCGACGTCCTCCGGTGTGACCACCGCGGCCGAGAATACCCTCGCCGGCGGACGCGAAGGCGCGAGCGTGTGGTACCGCGTGGCCAACGACTGGACCCGAGTCAGGCCGAGCGGCGGAGTCTGGGCCGTGGACAAGGGCCCGATCGCCGACCCGCAGCCGTCCGGCCAGAAGCACACCGCGGCCACCGCCAGCGACGGCTCGCTGTACGTGGGCTGGGCCGAGGACACCGGCGACACCCTGGACGATCTCGGAGCGCCGTTCTTCCGCCGCCTGGTCAGCGACGGCACGGCGTTCCTGGCCAAGACGCGAGCCGGCATCGACGTCGACGACCGCGTCTCGAGTTACGTGCTTTCGCCACGCGGCTCCGGCGTAGTCGGGCGCTACTGCGGCACGGACATGGATCCGCTGGGAGCCAGCAGCGACGACCTGCTCTGCTACGCAGCGCTGGTGCCGAGCGGGGTGCGCTCGACCGTCAAGGAGTCGAGCAACGTTCGTTACGCCTTCGACGGCATCGAGCCGATCGCGGCGTACTGCAGCGCCACGGCTGGTCTCCGCATCGTCGACGAAGTGATCACCGGCACCGACGTCTCGGCGCTCGAGGCGCGGGCCGGTGAAATCGTCACCTGGCCGTGCGCGCAGATCGTGGCCCTGGAGGTCGACGACGAGGGTGATCCGCTCGTCGTCGTACGCTACGGGGGCGCGCTCTACTCGCCGCGCCCCCGAGTGCCGTGATTCCTCACTGACTCACTTCAGCGGAATACTCTTGGCGTTCTTCTCGAGCCAGGTCTCGAAGCTCTGCAGCGAGGGGACGAGCTTGCGCGCGGCCTCGATGTCGCGCGCCGCGCAGTACTGCTCGTTGAAGTCGCGCTTGATCTGGTACATGTTGCCCATCTCATCGGCGCCGGGGAAGCCGAAGCCGCGATAGGTGTCGGGCGAGATCTCGTTGTACTTCACGGGCTGGCCGAACGCCTTGGACATCGCGGCTGCCATCTGCTCGCCGGTCAGGTGCCCGCCTGCCACGCCGATCGTCTTGCCGACCATGTCCGGACCCTTCTGGAAGATGGCGTAGGCCACCTTGCCGATGTCGTCGGAGGCGATGCCCGGCAGCTTCTTGTCACCCATCGGCAGCGTGAGCGTGAGCGTGCCGTCGGGACCCGGCTTGGGACCCTGACCGAAGAAGATGAAGTTTTCCCAGTAGAACGAGGTGTTGAGGAACGTGGTCGGCACGCCGAGCTTGCGGAAGACTTCGTCGGCCTCGCCCTTGGCGTCGAAGTGGGGCACGTTGTACTTACCCTGCAGGGTGGGCATGCGCGTGTCGGAGACCGGCAGCCACTTGCGGGTGTCGTCGAGCGTCGACCAGATGAAATGCTTGACGCCTGCGTTCTTGGCGGCGCGAGCCAGGTTGCTGGCCTCGGTGAACTCCTTTTCGCCCGACATGTGAGCCCAGAAGAAGGTGACGCCGAACACGCCGTGAGCGCCGCTGAAAGCACGCTCCAGGCTGGCGGTGTCGTAGATGTCGGCGGCCACGACCTCGACGCCGCGCTTGGCCAGCGCCTTGGCGGCCTCGGAGTTCACGTCGCGGGTGACCGCGCGAATGGCGAACTCGCTCTTGTCGTCGGCGAGGATGGCGCGGATCACGCCGCCACCTTGCGCGCCGGTGGCACCCATGACTGCGATGATCTTCTTGTTGGATGATGTCATTGTTCGTTCCTTCGGTTTCTGCGCTGAGGCAGGAAACTATGAGGCCGTCCGGGCGCGCCGGAAGTGTTTGAAGGTGCACGGCTGCTGTGCAATCGTGCACAGCCCCTGGACTGGAACGATCTCCGCTACTTTCTCGCGCTCAGCCGCGCTGGCACGTTGGCCGGTGCCGCGCGCGAGCTCGGGGTCGAGCACTCGACGGTAGGCCGACGCCTGGCGGCCCTCGAGGCGGCGCTCGGTGTGCGGCTTTTTACGCGCGGGCCGGCGGGCATGACGCCGACTGCAGCAGGCGAAGAGATCCTGGGCAGTGCCGTGCGCATCGCAGAGCTGGTGGACGGCATCCAGCGTAGCGTCAGCGGCGGCGACGCGCGCGTCGAAGGTACGGTGCGGCTGACCATCCCGGAGGCCCACAGCACGTACGTCGTGCAGCACCTCGCCGCGCTGCGCGAACGTCACCCCGGACTGTTACTGGACATCCTGAGCGGCAACCGTGAGTTCGATCTACGCCGCGGCGAGGCCGATCTGGCCTTGCGTCTGCGCGATAGCAGCGATCCAGAGCTCGTGGTGCGAAAGCTGGGCACCGCTGGCTGGTCGCTGTACGCGTCGCCGGCCTACTTGCAGCGCAAGGGCCCCTTGCATTCGCTCGACGCGCTTGCTGGTCACGACGTGATCGGGTTCGACGGCAGCCTCTCCAACGTCGAGGGCGCGATCTGGCTGCGCGAGCGCGGCCGCAACGCGAACGTCGTGCTGCGCGGCAACAACCTGACAGCGGTCTACAGCGCGGCCAGGGTCGGACTCGGTCTGGCACCGCTCCCCTGCTTCGACGCCGACGCGGATCCAGCGCTCGAACGCCTGACAGCCGACCTGATCGGTTCGCGCGACATCCTGCTCGTCGTCCATCCCGATCTGGCGCGCGTGGCTCGCGTGCGGGCCACCATGGATTTCCTGATCGAGCTGTTCGCACGGGACGCGGAGCGCTGGATCGGGCGCGGCTAAGAGGCCAGCCTCAGCGCATTGTTCCTGCTTGGCGGAAAGCGCGTGGCGGGCCGGTGATTACCGGTTCCCGCTCCTGAGACACTGCCGGCGCTGGCACTGTCTTGAGGCTGCTTTTGCCTCCAAAAATAGTGCTCACCGTGCATCCGGAGAACGGCAACAAGAACATGCCGGGAACGAAACGCCGCTCCTACCTTGGGGAGGGGTCCGCTGTCGCTCTCGCGGTCTGTTGCGTCGCTTGCAGCTCGACGCCAGAACCACCAGCAACGAGTAGCGTCGCGGGTGCCGGACAAGGTGGAGCGCAGGGGGGGATGGGGGGAGCTTTATTGGGTGGGCAATCGGGAGCCGCCGGAGCAAGTTCCGGCTCCGGCGGCGTGGGCGGTACGGAGACTGCCGGCACGGGCGGCAGCAGCGGGAGTGCGGGCAGCGCGGGCTCGGGTGGCAGTGCTGGCGGATTGCCGCCAGGCTGTGAAGCGCTGGGCACGCCGGGCATGAACGGCCTGCAGTGCGATCCGGGCACCGACGGCAACGGGACCTTCGATCAGGAGGAGCCCGACAGCGCCGTCCCGCCAGAGGCGGAGGGCGATCCTCAGGGCGAATTCACCGAGACCGATTCCTTCGACAGCACGCTTTACGGCTACGCCTTCAACTACCGGATATACGTCCCTACGCAATATCAACCAGGGAAGCCGGCCGCCCTGATGATCTTTCAGGACGGTCCCAACTACTACAACGTCATCCGGACGCCGCAGATCATGGACACGCTGATCGCGGCCGGGGAAATGCCCGTCGCGATCGCCGTGTTCATCGAGCCCGGCCAGCAGCGCAGTGAGGAGTACGACACGCGCGACGAGAAGTACGGCAATTTCCTGCTCGATGAGTTCTTGCCGAACGTGGTGCTCAACACCTACGACATCGTCGACGATCCCAACGGCTGGCTGATCGGCGGGCACAGCTCGGGCGGAGGTTGCGCTTTCAACGCTGCGTGGTTCAACGTCGACAAGTTCCACAAGATCGTGACCCACAACGGCACGTTCGTGGGACTGCAAGATCCCGGGAACGACGACTACATCGAGCTCGTCACGCAAGAAGCATTGAAGCCCTTGAGGGTGACGCTCCATAGCGGCACTAATGACCTCGGTGGCGATACGTGGTTCAATGCAAACAACGACATGTCGGCCAGCCTGATGGAAGCTGGCTACCCCTATCGCTACATGAAGAGCACCACGTCGCACGACCTGCAGCCGTGGGCCAGCGGAGGCTTCCCCGATACACTGCGCTGGATCTGGCGCGGGTATTCTCTGCCGCATTACGAGGTGGTCCCGTGAGCGTATCGAACGGAACGGGGTCTCGCCGGAAACCCAACTTCAGTACAAGTGTCGAATTCGCCACCAGGAGAAATTTTGATTTCTCCCGGAAAAGTGGCGCCAGGAGCAATGTCATGGGGCTTGTTGCAGCACGACTAAAAAAGTCGTTCGGCTTGTTCGCAGTATTGGCCGCGGGAGGAGCTGCGGCGTGCAGCACTGCCGCGGAAGGCCCCGCGCCAGGCGGCGGCACTGCCGGCTCGACCGCCAACCCGGGTCCGGAGGTCACCGTCGGCGAGGACGGTCTCATCCGCGACGACAAGGGCAACGTGCTCTGCAACACGAAGCTGAAGGACTGCAGCGCCTTCACCAACGGCTACGACATCCGCGGCGCGTCGATGGGTCGCCTCAACCGTAACCAGTACTCGCGCACGATCAAGGATCTGCTCGGTACGGCGCTCAATCCGCAGTTCACGTTCCCCGACGACGAGCTCGCGTTCGGCTTCGACAACATCGGCGCCACTCTCCGTGTCGCGCCCGAGCACATGGAGCAGTACCTGAAGGCCACGGAAGAGCTGATCGACGAGCTCTTTGCCAAGCCCGCCACCGATCCGTACCGCGCCCAGTACATCACCTGCGATCCCACCGCGGGCGCCGACTGCTGGCGCACGGTGCTGACGAACTTCGCAACCAAGGCCTGGCGTCGCCCCGTCGTGGCGACCGAGATGGATCGCTTCGTGACGCTGGTCACGACGGAAGCGCTGGACCTGGCTCCCGACGTGGCGCTGAAGAGCGGCATGCGCGCGGTGCTGCTGTCGCCTAACTTCATGTACAAGGTCGAGCTCGACCCGAACATCGACGATGTCACGGTACACGACGTCAGCGCCTACGAGCTGGCCACGCGCCTGAGCTACTTCATCTGGGGCACCATGCCAGACGACGCGCTGTTCGCCGCGGCCGCGTCCAACGCTCTGCTCACCGAGGAAGGCCTGGTGGCCGAGCTCACCCGCATGCTGAGCGACACCGTGCGTTCCCAGACGCTGGTGGACGAGTTCGGCGCCCAGTGGCTGAACGTCTACAAGGTCCGCAGCGTCATCCCATCCGCCACGGTGTTCCCCACCTACAACGGGATGCTCCGCGATGCGATGGTGACGGAGACGTTGATGCTGATCAACGACTTCTTTACCAGCGAGCAGCCGATCAACGGCATGCTCACCGCGTCGTACGGCTACATCAACGGCCCCCTGGCGCAGCACTACGGCATCATGGGCGTGACAGGCGATGCGCCTCAGCGCGTCGACTTCACCGGCACCACGCGCCGCGGCGTACTCACCTACGGCAGCTTCCTCACCGGCACCTCCAATCCCACCCGCACATCGCCGGTCAAGCGCGGCAAGCATGTGCTCGAGCGCTTCCTTTGCTCGCCGCCGCCCGATCCACCCGGCGACATCGATCTCAACATCGACGAGGGCTCCGGGCTCGAGAACCTGTCGGTGCGCGATCGCCTGGCGGAGCATCAGAAGAAGGGCGCAGGCTGCGCCGGCTGCCATGTCGTCATGGACGCCATCGGCCTCGGCCTCGAGAACTTCGACGGCGTCGGTGCCTACCGCACCGCCGACGAATACGGTCCGATCAACTCCACCGGCAACCTGCCCACACCGGACAACCTGGGCACCATCGCCTTCGAAGGCGCCAGCCAGCTCGCCGACATCCTGGCCACGGACGAGCGCATGGTCTGGTGCATGACGCAAAAGATGCTGACCTACGGTCTCGGCCGCGGTTTTTCCCCCACGAGCGATCCGGGACTGCTCGAGGTCGTTGGGGCCTACGCTCGAGTCAACGGCGGCAGCTTCCGCGCCGCGCTTCGAACCATTCTTGTGAGCGACGTGTTCCGCAAGCGGCGCGCGCTTCTGCCAACGGAGCTATGAGATGAAACCGTCACGTACGCGTTCGCGAATTCCTCGACGTCTGTTTCTCGGTGGGGCCGGTGTCGTCATCGGCCTGCCCTTCCTCGAGACGCTGACGCCCAAGAAGGCGCTCGGTCAGGAGAGCGCGGCGAAGAAGCGCTTCATGGCCTACTTCTCGCCCAACGGCTTCGACATGGCGGACTGGCGCCCGACCGGCACCGGCACCGAGTTCACGCTCGGACCGATGATGGGCCCCGCGCCCGTCGAAGAAGGCGGCGGCGCCGGCCTCGAGGCGTTCAAGAACCAGCTCCTGATCATCTCGGGCCTGCAGAACACCAAGCAGGAAACCACCTCGGGCGATCACGCGGGCGGTATCGGCTCATTCCTCACCAACCGCACGGTGCCGCAGGCGGCGGGTGGAACCATGGGCGGGCCGTCGATCGACTACCTGATCTCGACGCACATCGGGCAGGACGCCCGGCGCCCCTACTTCGCGATGGGCGGCGAGCCCCCGTTCTGGCAAGGCGACGGGTGTGACAGCGGCTACCCCTGCGCGGTCGGCAATCACATCACCTTCGACATGGACGGGCGCAACGTGCCGCGCACGGAGAGCCCGGGCGAGGCGTTCGACCTCCTGTTCGAAGGGCTCGACCCCACCGTCAGCCAGGCGGAGGTCACACGCCGCTACAAGACGCAGTCCAGCGTGCTCGACGCCGTGCTGCAGCAGAGCGAAGAGCTCAAGACCAAGCTCAGCTATCAGGACAAGCCGCGGCTCGACGAGTATCTGACCTCGATCCGCGAGGTCGAGCGCCGCATCCAGAATCTACAGGCTTCGGGGGGCGCCGGCTGCATGATCCCCGAGCGTGTGGAGTCCTTCAACACCGAGCCCGAAGGCTACTACTACGGCGCCAGCATCCTCGGTAACCACCTCGAGTCCATCGAGATCAGCCACGAGCTCCTTGCCCTCGCGTTGCAGTGCGATTCGACTCGCGTGATCAGCTTCATGTGGGGCAACATGACGAGCGCTCGCAACTACGACTTCATCGGCGCGACCGGCGGTCACCACGACATCTCGCACCACGGCGGCGCGGCCGACAAGGTTGCCTCGCTCAAGAAGATCGGCCGCTGGGAGTACAACCGCTTCGCCGAATTCCTGGCGCGCCTGCAGGCCATGCCCGACGTCGACGGCCGCACGGTGCTCGACAACACGCTGATCTTCCAGTCGAGCGACATCTCCGACGGCGATTCGCACAACCACGACGACATGCCGGTCGTGCTCGCTGGCGGCGGCGCGGGCTTCACCATGGGCCGCCACCTCGACTACACCGGCAACTGGTTCGGCGAGCTCTTCCTCTCGATCGCCCAGGCCTACGGCGTGCCGAACGTCGCGACCTTCGGCGAGTACGGTATGGCGCCCCTGACCGGTCTCACGGTCTAGACGTAACTGGCACCCGGGATGCATCACCTGGCTTCGGTCAGGTGATGCCATGATCAGTGACGAGTTCCAGGCTCGCGGCGCTGCTCGTGCGGGCGCGCTGTCCGGGCTCTGTGCGGGGTTGTTCCTGACGCTCGTGATGACGGCGACGTCGCTCGCCCGAGACACGGACGTCTGGTACGGCATCAAGGGGGCCTCGGCGCCGCTGCTGGGTCAGCGTGCGATGCAGCCCGGCTTCGACCTCGTGCCGGTGCTGCTCGGCCTGGGCTGCCACCTCCTGGTCTCGGCGGGCTGGGGCCTGCTTTTCGGGCTTTTGGTCGACGGTCTCGGTCGCCTCGCGACGATGGTCGCCGGGGCGGCCTGGAGCTTCGTCGTGTGGCTCGCCATGTTCTACGTCGTCCTGCCCGTCGTGGGGCTTTCGAGCATGCGCCTCGAAGTGTCGCTCGCCAGGGCCATCACCTTTCACGTCATCTACGGCTTCGCGCTGGGCGTCGCGTACGTCGTCGTACGGCGAGTGCAGAGCGACCTGACCGAGTTCGGTGGCTTCGGTCGTCCGAGACGAGCGCTCTAGGTGCGCGAGCAAGGCTGCCACACCAGGCGTCTTTCACACACCGTCAGCGGCCGCCGCGCCTCCGTGAAAGCCGGAGCGTTCATGGAAGCGCGGCGGCGCGCTGCGCCGAGGTCAGCGACGTTCAGCGACCGCGATTGACGACGCGGCGATGCACGCCGTTCACCCCTCCGCGAGGCAAACCCGGCGGTCGCTGTCTCGTGTTCTGCGCGGGGTGTTTTGCGCGCTCCGGCGCCGGCTGTGCCGGATTCGTGATCGGAGCGAGCAGTGGCTGCACGATACTTCTGAGTTTTCGCATGATGGACTTCCGTCGTTGTGCGGACACACGTGCGCACGAACCCGCTCGCTGCACGCGAATGGGAGCCTGCGCGCGCGAGTCCGGGCCCTGGGCAGCGCCGCACCCTGCCCGGCCCCTGGCTAAAATCAGCCAGAAATGGCGAAAATACGGGCGAGGCGCGGCCTTGAAACGCTCACGAAGAGCGCTGAACGACCAGACTGAACGCGCACGAAAACGCGACGAGACGTGAGCCTCGTTGCGGTAGCGGGATCAGCTGTTGGTCCACATGATAAACGCGGGTGGCCGCGCAGCTCATTACTTAACAGCGCCTCACGAGCTGGTCAAGGCGTCAAGCGCGACCACGACTCGTGCCGAGCGTGACACCACCCGCGATCAGGTGCGCGACGCGCAACGGTTCCGGCAAGTTGCCGTGCAGCGTGGTGGCGCGAATGAGCGCCAGTGCTTGCGCGCGATCGAGACCGACGCGCTGGCCCCAGAGCTCGCCCAGCTGTTCCGCCGCGCCGGCCCTCTCGATCAAGGCCCACTTTCGCGCGGCGCCAGGCGTGCGCCCGAACAGCGCATCCTTCACCATGCCCATGCGCGGCGGCCGTCGCATCAGCACGAGCACCGGCACGCCGAGCTCGCGGCTCAGCCGCTCGATGTCGACGACGTTGAAGCCGGCCACGGCGATGCCCTGCAGCAGCACTGCCCGCACGTGTGCCCCGAACTGGCTCTTCTGCACGAGCTCGATCATGCACGCCGTGGAGTTCTGACCGTCACGACGCACGAAGCCCGAGACGACCCCATCGAGCCGCGTTCGCGCGCAGACCGCCCCGACGATACGCACGTCGCCCCGGTGGTCCCGGGGGAAGGGCGCGTCGTCGAAGCCGATGACGTTGCTGATGGCGGAAGGCACGGGCAGCGATGATGCGGCACCGCCGGACCCTACGCCAACGTCTCGCCGAGCCCGATGCGAGAATCGGGCCGCATCCGCGAGCGATTCGTCTTGATTCGTTTCGCCGGAGCGGTTGTGGCAGACTTCGCGGACCGTGGGCACTGACACACGCCGGCAACGACAGCCGTCCAAAAAAGAGCGAATCGAACGGGTCCTTTTGATCGGGCTCTCTCCAGCGCGCGAGAAGCTCCTGCTCGACGAACCTGAGCTGATTCACACCATCGTACGCGAGCGGTCCAAGACACCGATCCCGCGCTCCGTCGAGTTCGATCAACGCTTCGTCTCCTTGCAGCAGACGCTGACCGAGATCGCCGCAAAGTCGGGGGCGCCTCCGGGCCTGGCCGAAGCGCTGACCCCGCGCAGCGGCACGCTGCTCTACGAGGACGACACGGTCGAGGCCGCGCGGCTCGTCGGCGCCGAGCAGGCGCAGGCCATGGCACGCTGGCTATCGGCGCTGCCCAAGGATCTGATCGCCCGCTCGATGATGGGAACGGACATCGCTCGGCTGCAGAGCTTCTACGGCGAGCTCGCCGGGCTCGGTCACGCGCTCCTGTCGATCCGCTTCCGCGAGTAGGTGAAGGGTGTGGACGTCACTCGAACAAGGGCGCTACCTGCACTTCGTTCGACACGGCCACTATCGTTCCGACGAGATGGACGAGGGCAAGCTGACGGCGCTCGGGCGCAAGCAGGCGCGACGAGCGGCGCGGCACTTCGCCGGCCTCGGCATCGACAGCATCGCGTCGAGCGATTGGATACGCGCCGTCGAGACCGCCGACATCCTCGCGAACGAGCTCGGCCTGACGACGCGGCGCCGCTACCGCGTGTTACGCGAGATGCTGCCGACCCGCCTGCCGATGCT
>DATLIL010000075.1:0-4135 GCA_035539475.1 Polyangiaceae bacterium | reverse complement strand
ATCCGCGTCGCGGTCTCTAGCGCGCGCTGACGGCGTGTTGTGCTGGAGGTTGTCCGACTCGAGCTGCCTTAGGAGACGGCAGGGATCATGGAGTTGTGGGCCGCTGCAGTATGTCTACCAACCGGGCCAACAAGCGGGTGTACGAAGCTTGCGAGGCCGCGTCAGCGGCCGAGCCGACACGACCTCATGGGTCTTGGAAGAACAGATCTCGATCCGCGATCGAGAGGCGGGTTACGACAAACTGACCGAACAGGCGCGGCTGTCTGCCAGGACACCCGGAAGGCCAGGCACTTTGCGAAGGCACTCCGCAAAACAAAAACCAATCGCGAGGCGGGCGCAGCCCGCCGAGCAAGGGCGCAGCGCGGCCGAGCCACTACAAAGTATCCCAGGAGAACTTTTCTTCCGCGAACGCGTGATCCGCGAGGGCCTTGATCGACTCGTCTTCGTTGTCGTCGATTTCGCCCATGGTGTTGCGGATGCGGCGGCGGGCCTGGCCGGCGAACGTGCGGGCGATTTCGATTTCTTTGACCGAGGCCTCGACGCCCTTTGCGCGCAGCGACGCGTCGACGCGCGAGAGCACGCAGGCCAGCACGAAGAGGTCGATCATGATGTCGGCCAGGCGCCGCGTCGCGAACTGCTTCTCGATGATGTTCTTGCCGTGCTTGCGCAGCAGCCGATCGCTCGCGGCGGCGAGATCGCGCGTGGCGGCTTCGAATAGCTTGGCGAAGGGCTCGAGCGAGACGTGGAGCTTGGTGAAGGTGCTGCCCTCGCGGTTGTAGCCCGTGGCCATGGCGGCGCGGCGGATGGCGTAGTCGCTGATCACGCCGAAGCCCTTGATCGGGTCGTTGAACACGCCCTTCAGGCCCCTGGACAGCTCGCCGAGCTCCTGGCCGACGTCGTTCATGGCCGTGAGCGCGATGAACAGGCGCAGGATCTCGTTGGTGCCCTCGAAGATGCGGTTGATACGGCTGTCGCGCATCACCCGCTCGTAGGGGAACTCGGTCATGAAGCCGTTGCCGGCCGCGATCTGCAGCGCCTCGTCGCTGGTGCGCCACATGGCCTCGCTGGCGAACACTTTGCTGATGGCGGCTTCGACCTGGTAGTCCTGAAAACCGTTGTCGATCAGGCCCGCGACCATCGTGACGACGGCTTCGGTGGCGTAGCAGTCGACCACCATCTGCCCGACCTTCTGCTTGATCAGACCGAACTCGCGGATGGGCTTGCCGAACTGCACGCGCTGGTTGGCCTGCTTGGCGGCCAGCTCGATCATGCGCTTCATGCCGCCGACGCAACCGCCGCCGAGGCCGGTGCGGCCCGAGTTCAGGATCGACATGGCGATCTTGAAGCCCTTGCCCTCTTCACCGAGCAGGTTGGCGATCGGCACGCGCACGTTCTCGAGGCTGATCGTCGTGGTCGAGCTGGCGCGGATGCCCATCTTGTCCTCGTGCGGGCCGCTCGTGACGCCCGCCATGTCGCGGGTGACCAGGAAGGCGGAGAGGTTCTTGCGCTCCTTGGCGTCGCCCGTCTTGGCGAAGACGGTGAAGAAGTCGGCGATGCCGCCGTTGGTGATCCAGATCTTGTCGCCGTTCAGGACGTAGTGGTCGCCGTCGCGCGCCGCCGTCGTCTTGATCGAGGCCGCGTCGGAGCCGGAGCCGGGCTCGGTCAGGCAGAAGGCCGCGATCGTCTCGCCGCTGGCGAGCTTGGGGTAGTAACGCGCGCGCTGCTCCTCGGTGCCGAACAGCAGCAGGCCGCGCATGCCGATCGAGCTGTGAGCGCCGACCGTGACCGCGACCGATGCGTCGTAGCTGGCGATCTCCTGCAGCGCCCGCGAGTAGGCCTTGCTGCCGAAGCCGAGCCCACCGTGCTCCTCGGGGATGACGAAGCTGAACAGGCCCGCCTCGCGCAGCTGGTCGATGAACTCGGGTGGCAGCTCACCCTTCTTGTCCCAGGCGACGAGGTCCTTTTCCAGAGGGCCGAACAGGCCCTCGAGCGTGGAGAAGACCGCGGTCAGCGTCTCTTTCTCGCCGTCCGGAAGGCGGGGAAAGGGCAGCACCATGTCCTCGAGGATCGTGCCCATACACAGCGAGCGCATGAAGCTTGAGTCGTTCTTGTCCACGTCGGAAAGCGTAACACGGAGGCCCTTTCCGGCTAGACGCGGAATTGAACGCGGGCGGCACTTTTCAGGCCCGGGAATCGATCCTATGTCAGCTTTACGAGCTCCGAGAGCACCATGACCGCCGCACGCCTTGTACCGCCGCCCACCAAGGGGCACCTCTCGGTCGCTCGGCTCAGCAGGTTTTGGTACGTCGCCTGTCGCTCGAGTGACCTCGGTCGCCGGCCCATCCGGCGCACCCTGCTGGGTGTGCCGCTGGTGCTCTTTCGCGGGCGCGAGCGGGTGGGCGCGCTGCTCGATCGCTGCCCTCACCGCAACGTGCCGCTGTCGCTCGGCACGGTCGTCGGTAGTGAGCTGCAGTGCAAGTATCACGGCTGGGAGTTCGACTGCAGCGGCCGCTGCACGAAGGTGCCGGGCCTCGAGGGCGAGCTGGATCGCGACCGGCGCGTGCCCGCCTGCCCCGTGCGCGAGCAGGACGGCCTGATCTGGGTCTGGCCCGAGCTCGACGGAACGCCCACCCGCGAGCCGTTCGGCGTGCCGCAGGTTCCGTCCGACGGAGGCTACGCCACCGTCGTGCGCGAGGTCAGCGCGCGCGGCACGCTGCACGCCACGCTGGAGAACGCGCTCGACGTGCCGCACACCGCGTTCCTGCATCGTGGCCTGTTCCGCGGCGGCGAGCGACACGAGATCCAGGCTCGCCTCAAGCGCCGCCGCGAGATGGTCGAGATCGAGTACCTGGGCGAGCCGCGGCCCGAGGGTCTCGCCGGCCGGCTGCTGTCACCGAGCGGCGGCACCGTCGAGCACTGGGATCGCTTCTTTTTGCCGTCGATCGCCCAGGTCGAGTACCGGCTCGGCAGCGAGACGCACTTTCGCGTCACGGCCTTCGGCGCGCCTGTCAGCGACTTCGAGACACGGCTCATCGCCGTGGCGCAGTTCAAGACGCGCCTGCCGTCGCGGCTGGTCAAGCTCGTGCTCCAGCCGGCGGCGCTGCGCATCTTTGCTCAGGACGCCCGCATCCTGGGTCAGCAAACCGACAACATCACCCGCTTCGGCGGCGAGCAGTTCATGAACACCGAGCTCGACCTGATGGGCCCCGCGATGTGGCGGCTGCTCAAGCAAGCCGAGTCAGGTGATAATGGCGCGCCCGCGAGCGCGACGGCGGCCGACGACTTCGAAATCGAAAAGGAGATCCGCTTTTGGGCATGAGCATCGAACTGGGTCGTGAACCGGCGCCCGGCTGGCTCTATCCGGTGCTCGCCGGCGCGAGCGCGCTGTGCGTGGCGATCCTGGTCTACGGTCTACCCCCCCTACGCCCCGACTTCGGCTCCTCCGCGCTACCGGCGCTGAACGCCGGGCTGAACAGCGCCGCGGGATTCTGCCTGATCCTCGGCTACCGCTTCATTCGCCGCGGTCAGATCGAGGCGCACCGGCGCACGATGCTGTTCGCCTTTGCGCTGTCGGCGATCTTCCTCGTCTCGTACCTCGTGCACCACGCGCAGGCTGGCTCGGTGCCTTACGTCGGTCCGCCCGGCTTGCGCGCCGTCTACCTCGCCATCCTCGTCCCGCACGTGATCCTGGCCGCGGCGGTCGTGCCGCTCGCGCTGATCACCATCTTTCGCGGCCTGAAGGACCGCCGGCCGCAGCACCGGCGCATCGCTAAAATCACGCTGCCCGTGTGGCTGTTCGTCTCCGTGAGCGGCGTGATTGTTTACCTGATGGTCTACCGCCTACACTGAGGGTCCGCGTGCCCCCCGAAGCAGCGCCCTCCAAGACCGCCAGTCCGCCCAAGTTGCGCGCACTCGGGATCACGCTGATCGCCTGCGCGGCGGTGCTCGCCCTCTGCCTGCTCTTCGGACCGATGTCGTGGGTCGGCGTTCCCGCTGTGGCCTCGAGCATTGCTGGCGCCTGGGTCCTCGGTGAAATCCGGACGCTCGCCTGGTTCGAGCGAGTGCCAGAGCTCCAGGGTGAGCCCTGGGGCATCGACGCCTGGGTCGTCGTGGTCTCCGGCCTTGGCGTCGCCGC
>DATLIL010000074.1:0-6939 GCA_035539475.1 Polyangiaceae bacterium | reverse complement strand
CGAAGCCATCGTCGGCGAAGGCGTCTTCGGCGGCGTCGTATTCTTCTCCGGCGAAGCCGTCGGCTGCCTCGAACCCATCGAGCGCGTCGTCCTCCAGGCTCCCGGCCATCTCCTGGTCGAGGCCTTCGGCTCCGCTTTCGTCCCAGGCTTCGCCAGCGTCGAGCTCATCGAGGCCATCGTCGGCAAGTTCGCTTTCAAACGGCTGCTGCATTGGAGTACTCCTCAAACTTCGGAACGGGTTCAGACAAGGTGAACGAGGTCACGCGGCGACCGCGATGTGCCCGCGTCCGCGGATCACGAAATTGGCAGGGATGCGGCGCATGATGCGCGCGCGGGCGGCCAGGCGCTGCTGGGCTGCGGGACGCGTGGACGCAGCAGCGCGTGGGTTGCTCTGCGCCCGGGCGAGCACTTGCCGTGAAGCTCTGCGCACGGCCGTTGGCACGGCTCGCGCTGCAGCGCTCGGGCCGCGCCGCGCCTGCTCGCGCTGAAGGATCTGCGACGCGAGGCGCGCGATCGAGCGCAGCACCCGCAAACGGCGGCCGGTGCTACCTCGGGCGGCGGTCGCGGCCATGAGCATGATGCGCTCGGCCTGACGTCCCCTTTGCCAGGCTCGGCGATCGCTCGGCAGCACGCCACCGGCGATGGCGCGAGGTCCCGCTCCCAGGCCGTGCCGCACCGCAATGCGCGACGCGAGTCCGGCACCGGCTGGCAACGCCACCATGGCGTCCACCTCGCCTGCGTCTGCCATGTCGGCGAGAGCATCGAGCGAGGCGTCGTCGTCGGCGCCTTCTCCGCCGAGCAGCGACGAGGCGATGCGGCCGCCCGCGCCGGGGATCAGGCCGCCGACGGCTCCGGCGAGAGCGCCGCGAAAGCCCTGGCCAGCCATCAGGCCGCGGGCGGCGCCGAGGCC
Source organism: Polyangiaceae bacterium (assembly GCA_035539475.1). GTDB lineage: Bacteria > Myxococcota_A > Polyangia > Polyangiales > Polyangiaceae > PMG-095. The sequence continues at coordinate 6,029 of DATLIL010000074.1, read as the reverse complement.
TGCCGAAATGACGCGTCCCCACGGTCCGGCAAAACCTGCGACGCGCTGGATCATGGGCAGCGCACGCTGCAGCAGCGGTCCCATCGTGCGCAGGCCGCGCCCGATGCCACGGCGGATGCCGCTGGCGGCGCGTCGCACCGAGCGTCCGATGCGACGCAAGAAGGCGTCGGCGTCGTCGGCGTCCAGGGCCTCCAGCGCCAGCGGGTTGAGTTGCCTGGCCACCGCCAGCGCCTGTTGCCCGGTGACGAGCCGAGGCGGTTCGGGCAGGTACAGGCCCGAAGCACCGTCCATCGCGAATTCACCGAAGGAAGCGAGCTCGTCGTCGAGCGGATCGGCCTCGAGCTCGTCCAGATCGTCGCCGGCGTCCAGCTCGAAGGCGTCGAGCTCGTCGTCCTCGAACCCTTCTTCGAATCCTTCCTCGAAGGCCGCTCCGGCGCCGGGAGCGGTGGCCGGCGAGTTCCATTCCGCTTCGAGGCCCAGACTTTCGTCGAGCGCATCGAGCTCATCCATTCCGTCGTCGCTAACGAAGTCGCCGTGCATGGTTCGCGATCTCCTCGCCTGGTGCTGCGAACAATGCGCTCGACCGGACCCTTCACAAAAGTCACACGATAGTGGTCGCATGATCGTTGTCCCTCGAACGTGCTAGCCCGCAGGCGTGATCGGGCGTGACGCCGCGCGCGCCAAGATGGAGCGTAGGTTCAGGAACCGCCGAGCTCGCGGGCTCTGGTCAACCATGAGCGCAAAGTCGCGCCAGGCACCGCTGCGCGCTAGTCGCGCTTTCGAGCTACCTCAACCGGTGTCCTTGTCGCCGATCACGGCCACGCTCGTCTCGGGCGCGAGCCAGGGAATGCCGAGGCCTTGTGCGGTGCCGTTGGCGAGCTTCGGGCCCAGCGCTCGCGCGACGATGCGTAGGGCGAGCTCGAGGCTGGCGCCGCTGCCGCTGCCCGCGATGATCTTGCCGGATTCGAGCAAGCCGTCGGCGCTCGAGGGTCCGACCGTTTCGAGTGTCAGCGTGGGCTCGAGGGCGCTGAGCTCGGTGCCGAGATCCTCGCGCGCCGGGATGCGCGCTCCGGCGAGGAGGCCCGACTTGGCCAGTAGCAGCAGGCCGTTGCCCAGCGCAGCGAAGGTGGTGGCGCTCGCCTGCGCTGCCGTCAGAAAGTCGAGCACCTTGGCGCTGCCGAGCGCCTTGCGTGCGCCGTAGCCGCCGGGGACGATGACGATCTCCGGCTCCGGGCAGGCGGCGAGATCGTGCTCCGCCACGACCGAGAGCTGGCTGCGCGTGCTGAGCGGCCCGGGGCGATCGGCGACCGTGTAGACCTTGAACGGACGCCAGTTCCAGTGTCGTCCGGCCTGCGACAGCACGCTGAGCGGCGCAGCGACGTCGAGCAGCTCGACCTCGTCGAACAGCACGAGTGCCACGGTTCTCGCACGGGTTTGCATCAGACCGTCAGCACCGTGGAACCGATGGTGGAGCGCGACTCGAGGGCCCGGTGAGCGTCGGCGACGCGCTCGAGCGGGAAGCGCTGCCCGATCTGCGCCTTGACGTGGCCGGCCTCGTAGGCGGCGAACAGTGCGTCTGCGGCGCTGACGAGCTCGCTGCGCGTGGCGACGTAGTCGGCGAGCTTGGGCCGCGTCACGTACAGCGAGCCCTTGTTCGAGAGCAGCAAGATATCCAGCGGATCGGGCTTGCCCGAGGCGTTGCCGAAGCTCACGAGCGTGCCACGCGGCCTCAGGCAATCGAGCGATTTGAGCAACGTGTCCTTGCCGACCGAGTCGTAGACCACGTCGGCGCCGCGGCCGCCGGTGAGCTCGCGCAGTCTGGTCGAAAAGTCTTCGCGCTTGTACAGGATCACCTCGTCGCAGCCGTTCTCGCGTGCGAGCTTCGCCTTCTCGTCGCTGCCGGCCGTGCCGATCACCTTGGCGCCGAGCGCGTTCAGCCAGCGACAGGCGATCAAACCGACTCCGCCGGCAGCGGCGTGGAAGAGCACGATGTCGCCCGCCTTGATCTCGATCGTGCGTCGGATCAGGTACTCGCTGGTCAGGCCCTTGAGCATCAGGGCGGCCGCCGTCTCGTCGCTCACGTAGTCGGGTAACTTGATCAGCCGATCGGCGCGCACGAGCCGCGCTTCGGCGTAGGCACCGAGTGCCCCAACCGCGTAACCAACGCGATCTCCGACCGCGACCTCGCTGACGCCGTCACCGATGGCCTCGACCACCCCGGCCGCCTCCTGCCCGATGCCGGACGGCAGGGGCAGGGGATAGAGCCCCGTACGGTGGTACACATCGATGAAGTTCACGCCGATGGCGGTCTGTTTCACCAGTGCCTCACCGGGGCCGGGTGCCGCGACGGTGACGTCCTCGAGCGCCAGCGCTTCGGGGCCGCCGTGGCGGTGGATACGGATGGCTTTCATGGCCACCATCGTAGTCGCGAGGCCGGCTCGGGCGACAAGCGACCAGCACAGCTCAGCCGGAAGGCTGGGGCGGCACTCGGCACCCCGTCCGTCGTTGTGGTATCCCCGGAGATAGAGCAGTCATGAGTGGTTCAACCATTGAGCTTCGGCCCAAAACTCAGCGCATCAGCGCGGAGGATCGCGCCCGCACCATGCAGAATCTGGGGTTCGGGCGGATTTTCACCGAGCACATGGTCACCATCCGCTATTCGGGCGGGGCCTGGGGTCAGGGCGTGCTCCAGCCTTACGGACCGCTCGAGCTCGATCCGGCGGCTTCGGTGCTCCACTACGGCCAGGCCATCTTCGAGGGCTTCAAGGCCTATCGCGCGGCGGGTAACCGCATCGTCACATTTCGGCCCGACGCCAACGCGCAGCGCTTCAACAACTCCGCGCGGCGCCTGGCCATGCCGGAGCTGCCGCCGGAGCTCTTCGTTGCCGCCGCCGACGCGCTCGTCAGCACCGAGCGCGAGTGGGTGCCTCACGGCCACGGCGAGAGCCTGTACCTGCGCCCGCTGATGATCGCGACCGAGGCCGCCCTCGGCGTGCGTCCGGCCAAGGACTACCTGTTCTTGCTGTTCGGTTCACCCTCGGGGTCGTACTTTCCGCAGGGCATCAAGCCACTGTCGGTCTGGCTCTGCACCGACTACGTCCGCGCCTCACCCGGCGGCACCGGCGAGGCGAAGTGTGCCGGAAACTACGCCGCCAGCCTCGTGGCGCAGCAGCTCGCCATCGACGAGGGCTGTCAGCAGGTCGTCTGGCTCGACGCCGTACACAAGAAGTACGTCGAAGAGATGGGCGGTATGAACCTCTTCTTCGTCTATCAAGACGGCGAGAAGGTGACGCTCGTCACGCCCAAGCTCACCGGCAGCCTCCTGCCCGGCATCACGCGCGACAGCATCCTCAAGCTGGCCAGCGACTTCGGCTACAGCGTCGAAGATCGCCTCTTCAGCGTGGACGACTGGAGAGAAGGCCTCGAGAGCGGCAAGCTCACCGAGGTCTTCGCCTGCGGTACCGCCGCGGTGATCACGCCCGTCGGTCAGGTGAAGTTCGCCGGCGGTGAGTGGTCGGTGCGCGGCGGCGAGACGGGGCCCGTGGCCATGCGCCTGCGCGAGACGCTGCTGGGGATCCAGCACGGCGAAGTGCCGGACAAGTACGGCTGGCTACACGTGATCGGGTAGTCGCAGGCCCGCTGCTCGGCGCGTAGCCGCGTGGGTAAAGTGTCTTGGCCGGGCTCAGTGACGCGTAGAGTGACGATGCGCTCGTGGGCGCAGGTGTGGCGATGTGGATCGCTCGCCGATTCGCCGCAAACGTTGCCGATCGCAGGTCCGCGTCGATGGTGGGTCGAGTCGATAGTAACCCGTGCGGATTAATTACCTTTCGTGAACGATAATGCGCCCGGCGAGGGTTAATCTCGTCCGAACGGGTGCCGTTAGGCTCGTGGCGACCTGCCCCGGCGTGTCAGTCTTCCGCGGATCGTTGGCATTGCGTTTGCTCTCGTTACACGCCCATGGACAGCATTTCGATTTCGATCGCACAGTTGCGTGGTGCGATCGCGGAGTTCATGGATGGCGTGCGACAACGCGGGACCAGGATCCGTGTCACGCGCCATGGCAAGCCCGTCGCGTGGATCATCAATCAGAAGGAGCACGGCATTCTCGAGCGCTGCTTGAGGAACATGCGCAGGCGTGGCCGTGAGCCGAACCCGGAGGGCAGCGGCGAGCCGAACGCGGAGCGCTAGGCCGTGCCCGAGGTCGACCTGACCAGCCGTACGATCGAGCCCACGAGGTCCTCGAGGTTGACGGGGATGACGGCGAAACCGTCGAACCCGCAGCGCTCGAGCTCTTGCCACTGCTCTCGATCGGGAATGAGGGTGAGCGCGATGGCGGGAACTTTTCGCCGTTCGGGCTGCGCGCGAAGGTGCTGGAGCAGGTCGCAGCCATCGCCGTCCGAGAGCATCAGGCCGCAAACCACGAGGTCGATCGGGGCCTGCGCGATGCGAACGAGCGCGCTCGCGAGCGAAGGCGCGCTGAGCACGTGTGCGCCTTCGCTCGCCAGGCACAGGCTGAGCAGGTCGAGGTTCTCTGCGTCGTCGTCGACCACGAGCACGTTCAGGCTCTTCAAGCGCATCGCGCGAAGCCTGGAGTGACGCTTTGGGTGACGTCAAAAGTTGTACAAAATTGGTTCGGGGTTGCTCGCCGGGCTTCGCCCGGCTCGCTGGTTTATTTTGTGATTTGCGCAGTGTCTGCGCAGGGCGCCTGGCCTTCCGGACGAACAGAGAACAGCCGGCGCCTGTTCGGTCAGTTTGTTGTGACTTCGGTCTCGTTCGCGGATCGCGATCTGTTCTTCCAAGACCGGGAAGGTCGTGGCAGCTCAGCTCGCTGACGCGAGCTTCGCGGAGACCCCCGACGTCCAAGACGGCCGGTCCGGGAGGCGGGGCCGCACCGGGTTTTGTGGGTGGGAACACGCCGTCGACGGTGCTGCCTGTCGCGCCGTACGGCAGGCACCTGGCGTCTTTCGGGGCGGCAGGCGGCGAGCTGCGTGGTGTTCACCCCAACTCGCTTGAAGTCAGCGCAAGTAGACTTCCAGGCGCGGGAGCCACTGGCCGCCGAGACCGGTGGCGAAGCTCACGCCGTTGCCGTCGCCGGCGCTGGCGAGCACGGCGATGCCGTGGCTGCGTTCCGGGTGCTTTTCGGCTTCGCGCACGAGATCGGTGACGTCGATGCGCAGGGGCTTGCGGCCGAGCGCCTTGCCCTCGGCGCGCGGCGGTCCGAGCGGCGGTTGGCTGCCCCAATCGAAGCTACCGCTCTGCCAGTCGCTCTTCACGCGCCAGACCTCGACCTCGACGGGCTCGATGTCGAAGGCGCCCTGGGTCTCCGGCTCGAGCCGCAGGTAGGCCCGCTCGATGCTCTTTTCGGGCACGCCGAGCTCCGGAAACCGCAGGTAGAGGGCGGTCTTGCCGGCAGCGGCGCTGCCAAAGGTCACCGTGCGCGGCAGGGGCTCGCTCGTGCCGCGCGCGCTGATCACGGACATCGCGGTCGGCTCGGCGACCTTGCGCTGCCAGGTGGGATCGAGCTCGCAGGTGACGTCGCTCGGGTCGGCGCAGCGCGCGGCCGGAGCGCTGGCGCAGCCCTGGGCGAGCGCGCATGCGGTGAGGATCACGAAGCCGGAAGAGCGCACGCGGCGCGGACGATAGCTCATCGTCGCGGGGGCGGCACGCGCCTCGGCCGAAGTGAGCCGGAGTGGACGGAGTCAAGCTCGCTGGACGGAGTCCACGCAGGCCGACGGCCCGAGCCGAAGGCGAGGGAGCGCCGAAGGCGCAGTGAATTCGGCCGAGCCTCCCCCCACCGCGGCCGAGGCTTCACCTCGGCCGACCGCGGCGGCGCTCGAGCAGGATTTCGGCGGCGGAGCGCTTGCGACCGGACGACGAGCGGGGGCCTTCGTCGCTCGCTTCGCGCGGCGGCGTTGCGTGGCTCGGCGGCTTGGCAGCAGCGAGCGGCGGCGTCGCGGCGGCGGTCAGCGGCGGCGGCAGGTTCACCGTGGTCGTAGTGGGAACACTGCGAGCTTTGGCGCGCTTGAGGG
>DATLIL010000073.1:0-6121 GCA_035539475.1 Polyangiaceae bacterium | reverse complement strand
CCCCGCATCGAGCCCAAGGGAACCGAGCGGCTCGTCACCGAGAAGATCAAGTACACGGGCGTGAACACCACCGGTCCGGAGTCGCTGCGCCACTTCAAGCGCACCTACAAGGAGGCGCTCAAGCGCTCCATCGCGGCCGGCAGCTACGACCCTGTGCTGCCCATCATCGTGCCGCAGCACGAGGACAAGCGTTACCGCTCGTGGAAAGAGGACCTCGAGCCGATCGCCAACGCCGTCATCATCTACATGATGGACGTGTCGGGCTCGATGGGCGACGAGCAGAAAGAGATCGTCCGCATCGAGAGCTTCTGGATCGATACCTGGTTGCGCCGCCAGTACAAGGGCCTCGAGAGCCGCTACGTGATCCACGACGCCGCGGCGCGCGAGGTAGACCGCGAGACCTTCTTCCGCACGCGCGAATCCGGCGGCACCATGATTTCCAGCGCCTATCGACTGTGCGCCCAGCTGATCGATCAGCACTACCCGAGCCAGGAGTGGAACATCTATCCGTTCCATTTCTCGGACGGCGACAACTGGTCGATGGACGACACCTTGACCTGCATCGAGATCCTCAAGCGCGACGTCCTGCCGAAGGTGAACCTGTTCTCCTACGGCCAGGTCGAGAGCCCCTACGGCTCCGGGCAGTTCATCAAAGATCTACGTGAGCACTTCACCGCCGACGAGCGCGTCGTGGTCAGCGAGATCCGCGACCGCGACGCCATCGTCGGCAGCATCAAAGACTTCTTGGGCAAGGGTAAGTAAGCCGAGATGCCGCAATTCGCGACCAACACGCAGCTCCCTCGTTATCTGCGCGTCGAGCAAGAGCGCATCGAGAAGATCGCACGCAGCCACGGCCTGGACTTCTTTCCGACCGTGTTCGAGATGCTGAGCTACGACCAGATGAACGAGGTCGCGGCCTACGGCGGCTTCCCCAACCGCTACCCGCACTGGCGCTTCGGCATGGAGTACGAGCGCCTGAGCAAGAGCTACGAGTACGGCCTCTCGAAGATCTACGAGATGGTCATCAACAACAATCCGTCCTTCGCCTATCTGCTCGAGGGCAACAGTCTGACGGATCAGAAGCTCGTGATGTGCCACGTCTTCGGGCACGTCGACTTCTTCAAGAACAATTTCACCTTCCGCGCCACCGACCTCGACGCCGTCGATCCGGTGACGGACCCCGTGCGCCAGCGCGGCGACGGCTACGACCCGAACCGCAAATGGGTCGACAAGATGGCCAATCACGGCGCCGCCATCCGCCGCATCGTCGACCGCTACGGCATCCACAAGGTGGAGGAGTTCGTCGACGTCTGCCTGTCGCTGGAGAACCTGATCGATCCCTGGTCACGCTTCGTGGTCCGGCGCCGCCCGGAAGTCGGCGAAGAGGACCACCCGACCGAGGTCGTGGTGCCGCGCCTGCGCGCCAAGGAATACCTCGACGATTTCATCAATCCGCAGGAGTACATCGACGAGCAGAAGAAGAAGCTCGAGGACGAGCGCGACAAGAAGAAGGGCAAGTTCCCCAGCCACCGCGAGCAAGACATCTTGCAGTTCTTGATCGAGAACGCGCCGCTCGAGCGCTGGGAGCGCGCCATCCTCAGCATCACGCGCGAAGAGGGCTACTACTTCGTGCCGCAGATGCAGACCAAGATCATGAACGAGGGCTGGGCCAGCTACTGGCACTCGAAGATGATGACGGGCGGGCACGTCTGCGACTTCTCGGAGATCATCGACTACGCCGACAACAACGCCGGCGTGATGGCCACGAGCGGCGGGCGGCTGAACCCGTACAAGCTCGGCGTGGAGCTGTTCCGCAGCATCGAGGAGCGCTGGAACAAGGGTCAGTTCGGCCCCGAGTGGCAGGAGTGCGACGATCTCGACGAGAAGCGGCACTGGGATCTCAGGCTCGGCCTCGGCCGCGACAAGATCTTCGAGGTGCGGGCGCTGTACAACGACGTCACCTTCATCGACGAGTTCTTGACCGAAGATTTCGCCATCGAGAACAAGCTCTTCACCTACGCCTGGTCGAACCGTAACGAACGCTTCGAGATCGAGTCGCGCGAGTTCCGGAACATCAAAGAAAAGCTGCTCTCGCAGCTGACCAACTTCGGCAGTCCTTTCATCTACATCGAGGACGCCAACTGGGAGAACCGCGGCGAGCTATTGATGATGCACGAGCACCGCGGCGTCGATCTGCGCTCGGACTACGCGCGTGAAACGATGGCCTCGATGGTGCGCGTGTGGAAGCGGCCGGTGTGCCTGGCCACCATCATCGACGGTAAGAAGGCTCTCTTGCGCTACGACGGCAAGGAGCACAGCGTGAGGCATGACGCCCCCTGAAGACTCCGGGCCCTGGCTCTCTCGCCTCGGCCCGGAGGAATGGCTGAAAGCAGCCATCGGCGAGCTCGGGCGGGCGGAACGCGCCTTTGCCCAGCGCGACCTCACCCGCGGCATCGCCGGCAGCAAGCGCGCGGCCGGGATGGCGCTGAACGGCGCGCTCGCAGTCGTACCGAACGAGCGCTGGGGCCGGAGCTACGTGGAGCACCTGAAGGCGCTCAGCCAGGAAGAGCACGTCCCGGCCGAAGTGAGCAGCGCAGCGGCGCTGCTGGCAGAGCTCGCCCCGGCGCGCGGCGACGTGGTCGGCATCACGACCAGGGGGCGCATCGACGAGTGGCTAGAGGCAGCGCGCACCGTCATGGCGCACGCCTACGCCGTCGTGCACGGCTCGGCGGGACGTCGGCGGTGAAAGCCCCCGCCCTCTTGGTGCTCGCATTCACCGTCGCCTGCGCGCAGACCAATTCGCCGGCACACGCTCCGCCGCCGCCCGAGCCCGCTCCCCCAGCGCCAGCCGCCGCTACGGCTCCGCCGGCGCCCGTCGCCAGCGCTGCGCCAGCTCCGACGCCTGCGCCGGCCACGACCGGCGCTCTCGCCCGCGGCGACGGCTCTCCGGCCGACGCGGAGCTCACGCTCGGAGACGCCGCCTACGACCGGGACGAGTTACCGGCAGCGACGCGGCATTTCACCAGAGCGAAGGAGCTCGCGCCCGGCGATGCGGCGCCCGAGCTCGGCCTGATCCGCGTCGCGCTGGCCGAGGCCGGCGTGGCCACGGATTTCAGCTCGGCGCCCGGCGACGCCCGCGTCAGCGCGCTCTTGCAGCGAACCGAGGAGCTCCTGACGCGAGCGCCGGACTATGGGCTCGGCCACCTCGAGCGCGGGCGACTACTGCTGATCCTCGGCCGCGCGGAGCCGGCGCTGCAGGCGCTCGGGCGCGCCATCGAGCTCTTGCCGAACGACGCCGAAGCGCAGTCGGCGCGCGGCGTGGCACTCGTCGCCGTGGGACGCAGCAGCGAGGCACTGCCGTACCTGCGCCGTGCCGCCGAGCTCGATCCCAACTCTGCCGATCGTCTGACCAACCTGGGCACGGTCTGCCTGCTGCTCGGTCAGATCGGCGAAGCCGTGACGACGTTCGAGCGCGCGGCCACGCTCGCGCCCGACGACGCCCGCGTGCACTCCGATCTGGGCACCGCCTACCTGGCGCAGAATCGCGCTGACCGCGCGCTACCCGAGCTCGAACGCGCCGTACGTCTCGACGCGACGCGAGCCACCTTCCGCTCGAACCTGGCCTACGCCTACGAGCTCCAGAAGAACTACGACCGCGCGATCGCAACGGCCAAAGAGGCGATCAAGCTCGATCCGTCGCTTGGTTCGGCCTGGATCAACCTGGGCACCGCGCTGGCCAAGAAGGGCGACCACCAGGCGGCCGAGCGGGCCTTCCAGCAAGCGCTGGCGCTCGATCCGAGTGATCCGCGCGCCAAGGCCAACCTCGAGGAGCTCAAGGAGCTGAAGCAGAAGCCCGCGCCTTGAAGCTCTCGCGGAAGGCTCGGGCCGCCTCTTCGCTGACTCGGCGGCTGAGCAGGGCGGCCAGGAACTCGGCGCCACGCGCGCTCGACGTCGAGGCGCTGGCGCCCAGCGCCTCGACGTCGAGCGCGCGCAGGGCGTCGTGAAAGGCGGTCTGGTCGTGGAGCTGTTCGGCCGCCACCAGCACGGCGATCCAGGCGTCGGCGTCGGAGGGATCGGCGAGCAGCAGGCTCTTGCCCTGCTGGAGCGCGGCCTCGTAGGCGCCGACCTCGAGCGCGCGCAGCGCGAGCATGGACGGCTTCCAGCGTTGTGACACTGCGGCCCGGCGAGCACCGTCCAGATCACCGGCCAGGAGCAGCGTGTCGAGCGCGTCACCCGTGCCCTCGGCGGGCTTTGCGGCGGGGAATCCAAGCGCCCGCTCCGCCAAGTTTGCGCGACGGAGGCGGACCGCGTCGGCGTCCTGCTCGGCGAAAGCGTGAAACATGCGCCAGGCTTTCAGCGAGGAAGGTTGCTCGGCGACCAGCGCCTCGAGCCAGGCCCAGGCCTCGCTCTTGCGGCCGAGCGCGAAGAGCAAGCGCACCACGAGCTCGGTATTTTCGACGGGCCGGGCATCGCGCTGCACGGCGAGCAGCGCCTGCTCGAGCGCCGGCCGGAACTCACCGCGGCTCTCCAGGCAGCGGGCGCGCGCCGCGTAGGCGGGGGCGTAGCTGGGGTCGAGCTCGATCGCCTGCGCGAACGCCTCCTGCGCGCGCTCGGGGTGCTGGCGATCCGCACGGCAGTGCAGCGCGCCGATGCGGGTCATCACGTCGGCGCTGTCGGGATCGGCTTCGCGCGCGGCTTCGTAGGCGACGAGCGCGCCCTGCACGTCACCCGCGGCATCGAGCAGCGCCGCGCGCGTGTAGGCCGAGTAGGCGCTGGCGTCGATGTAGCGCCCGTCCTCGCGGTTCCCGTCCGCGATGCGCGTGACCTGACCTCCCGGCGCGCAGCCAGCGAGCCAGAGCGAGGTGCCCACGGCGAAGAGCAGCGCCTTCACGTCACCTCTCGCAGGCAGCGAATGAGCTCGTCGTTCTCGGCCGGCGTGCCGATCGTGACGCGTAGCTGGTGCGCGAGCCGCCCGCCCCGCTCGTGGAAGCTTCGCACCAGGATGCCGCGCTGGCACAGGGCATCGAAAACGTCGCCCGCCGCGCGTTCGGTGCAAAGCCACAGGAAATTGGCGCGGCTGGGCGTCACCGTCACGCCCGGCAGGGAGACGAGCTCGGCCGCGACCCGCTCGCGTTCACTGACCACGACCGCGATGGCCGCTGCGACGGGCTCGGCGAGCTCGGCGAGCACCACGCTGGCCAGGCGCTGCGAGACAGCGTTCAGGTTGTAGGGCTGGCGCGCCTTGTCGAGCTCGGCGCTGAGCTCCGGACGGGCCACCAGCCAGCCCACACGCAGCGCGGCAAAGCCGATCTTCGACAGCGTGCGCAGCAGAATCACGTTGGGATAACGCCGGTAGAGCTCGAGGTGGTCGCAGCCGGCGTAGTCGATGTAAGCCTCGTCGATCACGATCAAGGTGTTCGGGGCCGCCTCGATCACCCGGCGCAGTCGCTCCATGCTGGCCAGCGTGCCGGTGGGATTGTTGGGGCTGGCAATGAAGGCGACGCTCGCCTGGCTCATCTCGATCGCGCGGAGGAGACCGTCGGCCGCGACATCCCATTCGGCGTCGAGCGGCACCTCGAGCACGCGCTGCCCGCGCACGCGCGCGCTCATCTTGTACATCACGAACGACGGCGTGGACGTGACCACGCTCATCACGGCGCCCGGCGTCGGCGCGACCAGCACGGTGAGCAGGAGCCCGATCAGCTCGTCGCTGCCCACGCCGACCAGCACCTCGTCCGCGCCGACCGCGAGCCTCGCGGCGATGGCGTGGCGGAGGTCGCTCGCGGTCGGGTCGGGGTAGCGCTCGAGCCCGAGCTCGGCAAACGCTGCCGCGAGCCGCTCTCGCGCGGCCGCTGGCAAGAGCGGCGGCGCCTCGTTGGCGTCGAGGCGAATGCGGAAGTCCCCCGCGTGCGGCAAGTACGCGCGGAGCTCGGCGAGCTCCGGGCGCAGCAGGCCTTTCAGGGCGAAACCGCTCATGCTCGCTGTGAGTACCAAACTCCGGGCACTGGCGCACGAGCCGCATTGCCCCCGGCCGGCCCCGGGGGTAGCGGAAGTGCGATGGCTTTCGCGGATATTCTCGGCCAGGAGCCAGCCATACGCACGCTCGAGCGGGCGCTCGAGA
>DATLIL010000072.1:0-6402 GCA_035539475.1 Polyangiaceae bacterium | reverse complement strand
CGACGCAGGAGATCGACATCGCCGCGCTGATGGCCTCGCCGACCGCGGTCCCACCCATGGCTCCGGCCGCCGCCACGCCCGCGACCCAGCCGCCGGCCGTCGCGCTGCATCCCCCGACGATTCCCCCTGCGCCGCGGCCCGTTTCCGTGATCCCGCGTAGCGTGGCGCCCGCCGGCGACGCGCGGCTGCGTGAGGATCTCGAGCGGCAGAAGGGTCGCACCCGCGAGCTCGAGGAGGACATGAGGGCTGCGCGAGCCCGCATCGGCGAGCTCGAGGACGCCGTGCGCCGCGGAGCCTCGCGCGACAGCGAGGTGCAGCGCCTTCAGCGCGAGCTCGACGAGACCAAGGCCAAGCTCGCTACCGGCAAGTCCGCCGGCGGCTCGGCGCGCGACTTCCTCGACCTGCGCGAGCAGCTCAACAAGAAGGACAAGGAGCTGCTGGACCTCCGGGACCAGCTCACTCACCGCGACAAGGACTTGCTCCAGCTCCGCGACGGCGCGCTCTCGCTCGAGCGCCAGAAGGCCGACCTCGGCGACCGCATCGGCGAGCTCGAGAAGCAGCAGCTCGAGTTCGCCAGGGTGCTCGACTCGGCCAAAGAGGACAAGGAGCAAGCCAGCAAGCGCGCCGAGGACTTCAAGCGCAAGGCCGACAAGACCAAGACGGATCTCGAAGCCAAGGCGGCGGACTTCGACGCGCTCAAGACGCAGCACGATGCGCTCGTCGCCGATCGCGACGCGCGTGAGGCGGCGCTGCAGGCTGACCTCGACGAGACCAAGAAGCGCGCGGAGCAGGAGCTCGAGGCAGCCGTGGCTGCCACTGAAGAGCAGGGCAAGACCCTGGCCGAACAGGCCGCCGCGACGGCGCGGGCCGAGGTCCGGGCCGAGGTCGAGGGCGAGACAGAAAACAAACTCGCCGCGCTGCGCGAGGAGCTCGGCCGCGCTCAGGCCCAGGCCGTCGAGCAGCGTGAGGCGGAGCTGCGGCGCGAGCACGACGGCAAGCTGACGAGCCTCACCAGGGCAAACGACGAGGCCATCGCCATCCTCAAGGCCGAGCAAGAGCAGACGCTCGACGAGGCGCGCCGGGCTGCGGACGCGCAGCTGGCAGAACGCGAGGCCGCGCTGCGCGGTGAGCACGAGCGCGGTCTGGCCGAGCTCAACAACTTGCACGAACGCGCGGGCGAGGCGCTCCGGGCGGAGCACGAGAGTGCGACGCGGGAGCTCAAGGCGGAGCACGAGCGCGTGCTGGGCGAGGCCAGGTCCGAGCAGGAGCGCGCGCTGAACGAGGCCAGGTCGGAGCACGAGCGCGTGCTGAACGAGGCCAGGTCGGAGCAGGAGCGCGCGCTGAGCGAGGCCAGGTCCGAGCAGGAGCGCGCGCTGAGCGAAGCCAAGGCCGAGCAGGAGCGCGCGCTGAACGAGGCCAGGTCGGAGAAGGACCGGGTGCTGAGCGATCTCATGTCCGAGCACGAGCGCGTGCTGGGCGGGCTCAGGTCAGAGCACGAGCGCACGCTGGGCGAGCTCAGGTCCGAACACGAGCGCGTCAGCGAGGCTCTGCGCAACGAAAAGGACCAGATCGCGGCCGAGCGCGACAGCAGGATTCGTGGCCTCGAGAGCGAGGTCAACGGCCTCAACAGCGATCTCGGCAGCGCGCGCGAAGTGCTCGATGGGCGCCAGGCTCGCATCGGCGAGCTCGAGGGCGAGGTGGCTCGGCTGTCGGGCGAGCTCGAGGCGGCGCGCCAGGCCGTCGCTGAGCTCGAGCGCCGCGCGGGCGAGCTCCAGGCGCAGCTCGGCGGTCGTAGCCAGGAGCTCGAGCAGGCTCGCCAGGAGCTCACGGGCAGCCGTGATGGCGTCGAGCGCGCGCGTGGCAAGTGGCAGAGCGATCAGCAGTCGCTCGAGCGCCTCAAGGACGCTCTGGCAGCGGCCCTCGTGCGCATCGACGAGATCGAAGCCCGCAAGCTGGACTAAATAGACGGTCGCTTCGCGACCGCCCGATTCAGACTGCTCGGGGGCGGCACGCGCCGCCCCTCCTCAGGCCTTCGGCGGGCGCGCGGCCTTCTCGTCGTGGCCCGAACGACCGGAGCGCTTGGCCAGGACGTCGAGCACCGTGCGCACGCTCACTCCGCGCAGTCGTAGACCCACGAGCACGTGGTAGAGGACGTCCGCGGCCTCGCTCGCCACGCGCTCCTCGGTCTCGGCCTCGATCGCTCGCGCGAGCTCGCCGGCTTCCTCGTTGATCTTGGCGTTGACGCGCGCCGGACCGCCGTCGAGCAGGTGCCTGGTGTAGCTCTTCTCGCCGGTGCTCTCCTGGCGTTCGCGGATCGTGCGCTCGAGCTCGAACAGCTCCGGCAGCGCCGTGCGCGGCGCCTTCTCGCCGCCGACTTCGTCGAAGAAGCAGTTGTCGCGTCCGGTGTGACAGCTCGGTCCTTCCGGATCGCAGAGCAAGAGCAGCGTGTCGGCGTCGCAGTCGGCGACGATCTGCTGCACGACCAGGCGATGTCCGCTGCTCTCGCCCTTGACCCAGAGCTTCTGGCGCGAGCGGCTGTAGAAGGTGGCCAGGCGGGTGCGCTCGGTTTCACGGAGCGCCTCGGCGTTCATCCAGGCCATCATGCGGATCTCGCCCGTCAGGCGATCCTGGGCGATGGCGGCGACGAGGCCGTTGGCATCGAACTTCACGTTTTCGGGAGTCACGAGGCCCTCCGCCTACCATGTCGTACGCTGGAACGGCGAATCTGGGCCTCGGGGGGCCCGACCCCCGCGGTTTTGCCAGGCCGGGGGCCCGGACCCCGATCCGGTAGGGCAAAGGCTCGATTTTTACAGGACTTTCTTGTTGGCTCGGTTCCTGCTCTGCTGAGGCTGCACTCGTGCCGCGGAGTTGCGTCCTCGGCCGACCGAAGGAGTCATCCCGATGCTCGCCAAGGCTTACCAGGCTCTCCGTAGCGCGCTGCCGCTGCTCGCGGCTACCGGCGTCGTTTCGTGTGGAACCACCAAGACCGAGGAGCCGAGCTCCGATCGCGTCACCCGGCTCGTCTATGCCGTGCGCCAGCACACCGAGACCGATGAAAACGGCATGGTGACGAACATCGACGTCGCCGGCGGCATGGGCCAGGTGATGGACTACGCGCGCTACGTGCCCGGCGGCAGACTCGAGATCCTCGACCTGACCGAGCTCGACAACGAGGCCGTGAACATCATCGCGGCCTATCCGAACGCCGACGTGGCGAGCGTCGACGTGAGCTTCGACGGCAGCAAGGTGCTGTTCTCGATGAAGCGCGACCGGGACGACACGTACCACGTCTACTGGGCCAGCCTCACGCCGGTGAACGGCGCCTACGAGCTGCACCAGCTCACGTTCGGCCCGTACGACGACCAGAACGCAATCTACATGCCGGGTGGACGCATCGTGTTCACCACCAACCAGGCTTACACGCCGATGGGTACACGCGCCGACGAGTACAACCACTCGCGCGTGGTGACGCAGCTGGCGACGATCACCGAGACCGGCGGCGACGCCGATCGCAAGCTCTGTTCGCAGAACCTGTCGCACACCGTCACGCTCTTCCCGATGAGCGACGGCCGCGTCGGCTACTCGCGCTGGGAGCATCTCGAGAACGTCAACGACGTGAAGCTCTTCGCCATGAACCCGGACTGCACGCAGATGGTGGCGCTGTCCGGGCAGCACGGAAAGCCTGGAAACTCCGTGGTGCAGGTGACCGAGAGCCAGACGCCGAACGTCTTCTACGGCATCGTCACCGATCGCGAGAACACGATTCAGGCCGGTGCCCTGGTCAAGCTCGACGCGCGATCCGCGGCGGACCACGCCCACTTCGACGAGGAGAAGTCGGAGGAGGAAGCCTACGAGGTGCTCACGCCCAGCGTTCCGCGCGGCGACGAGCCGTCCCCCGTCGGTCGCTACCGCGCGCCCACCGTACTGCCGGACGGTCGCGTCCTCGTGTCGTGGGCCGAAGGCGTGGTCAACGAGCTCAGCGAGTTCTCGCTGACGCCGCCGGACTACGGCCTGTACATCTACAACACCGAGACCCGCGCCAACGAGCTCGTCGTCAACCACACGGGCAGCTGGGAGCTCTACGCCAAGCCCATCGTCTCGCGCTCCGAGCCGCCGAACCTGCCCTCGAAGCAGGACACGGTGGACGCGACGACACCGACCACCTTCGGCTCGATCGACATCCGCCAGACGTCGCTGTTCAGCAAGCACAACAACACCGTGACCGGAGCTCAGTTCGACGGCACGCCGCTCGACGAGGCGCTCGGCCACGCCGTCAAGGTGCGCATCATCGAGGGCTTCTCCAGCGAGGCCGCCACCGGCGCCACCATGTTCGGTCTGACCATGGCCGAAGGCGCCGCCATCCTGGGCGAGGCCGAGGTCAACTCGGACGGCTCGTGGCTGGCCGCGATTCCGCCTTACCTGCCGGTGCACCTGCAGCCGGTCGACGAGTTCGAGCTCGCCATCCGCAACCAGACCACCTGGATCCAGGGCATGCCCGGTGAAGGTCGCGTCTGCGGCGGCTGTCACGAGGATCGCTCCGCGGCCGTGTTGCCCGACCAGCAGCAGCTGCCGATCGCTGCCGGCAAGGATCCCGAGAACTTCAACCTGCCGATCGGCGATCGCGTCGAATACCCGTGGGCCTACGCCACCGACGCGGGCAACGTGAACGAGATCCAGGCTCTGCTCGATCAGAAGTGCGTCAGCTGCCACAACGAGACGACCAACGGCAACGGCCCGCAGGAGTTCTACTCCGTGGCCATGACGGAGGGCGCCGGCGCCGACGCTTACACCACGACCTACCAGATCCCGCGCATGGATCTGACGTCGCGTGAGATCACCGTGTACTACGACCGCGAGGTCAAGCCGTGGCCGGCCTCGTACGTGTCGATCTTCTATCCGGCGGCGCTGGAGATGGAGATGGGCGAGGACACGATGATCACCGGCACCGTGCCGCCGCAGTGGGGTATCCCGAGCGACGCGCGTAACAGCAAGCTGATCGAGAAGCTGAACATCACTTCGGCCATCGACGACTCGCGCTACGCCTGGGCCCTGGGCGAGCAGTTCAGCGACGCCATCGCCGGCGGCTCTCGCACCGACCATGCCACGGAAGTCGGGCTGACGCGCGAAGAGGTCACCAAGCTGATCCGCGCGATCGACATGGGTGGTCAGTTCTATTCACGCCAGAACACGGCTTTCCAGCCTTACACCAATGACCCCGTCGCCGGCGGGACGGACTACTGAGGCTCGCGGAGATCGCCATGAACAAGAACCTACGACGCATCCTGGTTTCTTTGACCGCGCTGGGCCTCAGCGCGCTAGCGGGCTCCTCCAGCGCCGAGCCCGATCCTCGCGTACACGCCGGCCGCGCGGCGACGTATCAGCACCTCGCCAACGAGTCGCTCGAAGACGTCAGCACGCCCGATGCGATCATGGCCGTGACCGAGAGCGGCATCGCGCCGACGCGCGTCTGGTCGGTGCTCGAGCACGGCGAAAAGGTCGAGTGCCTCTCCTGCATCCCGCACGTCGGCAAGCTGCTCTACAACAGCCACCCCAAGACGCGCGAGATCGCGGCCTGGTGGCTCAGGCGGCGCGTGTTCGGCGTCTTCGGCGAGGGCCAGGTCTACTCGCAGGTCGTGGGCGCACTGGCCGACACCGATCGACCCGAGAACGAGCGCGTCTTCGCAGCCAACGCCATCGGCGAGTTCTTGAGCGCCGCGGGCGTGAAGCACGTCGCGCGCTCCCTGACCGACGACCCCTCGCCGCTCGTGCGTGAGGCCTCGGCCAAGGCGCTACAGCGCCTGAACAGCCAGGGTCCGAACGGAGAGCTCGCGGCAGCCATGCTCGACTCCGCGGAGGCCGTCAGGCTCGCCGCGGTGCGCGCGGCCCTGCGTGTCAACGTCTTCACCGGCGTCGAGAACGTGCTCGGTCTGATCGGCGACGAATCGCCCAGCGTGCGGCGCGCCGCGGTCGACGCACTGGGCACGATGCGTGTCGGTGACTCGGTCGGCGGCTTGATGGCGCTGGCTTCGTCTGGAGTTGAGACCGATCCGGCCGTTCGTCAGCGCGCCGTCTGGGCACTCGGCCAGATCGGTGACCCGGCCGCCAGGGAGGTCGTCTCGGCCGCCCTGGACGACCCCGATCAGTTCGTTCGTGACGCGGCCACTGCCGCGCTCCGTCGCCTGTAGCTCGGTTCGCCCCGGGGCCTCGCCTTGGGATAGGATCGCTGTCGTGGAAAGCAAACGGCTCTGGCCCGTCGTGCTGCTGCTCGCCGGCTGCTCGCGTGACGAGAAAGTCGAGACCTCGACCTTCTACGAGCGCAAGATCGCGCCGCCGCTGCGCGAGTCGTGCGTGTCGAGTCCTACGCGTTCGAGCTGTCATGTCTCCGACGGCATGGGCAACGCC
>DATLIL010000071.1:0-11970 GCA_035539475.1 Polyangiaceae bacterium | reverse complement strand
ACCTACTCTCCTGATGCGCGAGCTTCGCGCCGTTCTTGCCGCTGGCGGACCTGCTCCTGAAGCCGTCGATCGACGGCGACGAAGGCGTCCCGGATCGCAACATAGAGGTCTTCATTGGCGCTGCCGTGACTGGGGTCGTGGCTGGCCAGGATCTCGGCACCGGGAATCATGAGATCGACGCTGACGCGAAAAGTCTTGTGATGTTGGTGCGATTCGATCACGACCCGGCAGCTGGTGATGCGGCCGTAGTGCTGCTCAAGCTTGGCTACCTTGGAACGAATCCGCTCCGCCACGGCGTCGGAACTCGGACAACCCCTGAACGTGATCTGCAGCGGTGATTGCATGATCGCCCCGTTGCATGCGTCGTGCCACGGCCCACCCATCGGCTTTCAGACGAGACGCGTTCTCGGCCGACGCAGGGATTGCAGCTGGTGAGACCGCGGGCGCGAATGGTGCGCCCAGCGCTGGCCGGATTAGCCGCCTGGCCACAAACGGCGTCGCGGCGCCGTTGAGCGCCGCGATCCGAGGGGTGCGAAGGAGAGGACTTGAACCTCCATGGGAGTTACCCCGCTAGCACCTCAAGCTAGTGCGTCTGCCAGTTCCGCCACCTTCGCGTGGGGTTCCCCTTGGCCGGAGAGGCCTCGGGGGAACGGGGGTCTACCGCAGGGCGCGGGGGGTGTGCAAGCCGTTTTCTGGCCGGCGAACGGGCTCAGTACTCTGGCGGGGCGAAAGTGGGCGCTCGCTGGGCCGCGATCAGGTTCGCCATGACGTCGAGGACTTCGGACATCTCGAAGGGCTTCCGGACCCAGGCGGCGATGTGGCGCTCCAGGCCGTCCGGGACCCCGCTGGCGGCGCCACTGATCAGGATCACGACGACCGCGGGGCTCGTGTCACGCAGGGCCTCGAGGGATTCGTGGGCGCGACCCTGGAAGGGAGAGAGATCGACCAGCGCGACGTCGAACGGCGCGCCGCGGGCGAGGATGTCGTCGTACTCCGAAAGGCTCCCGACCACGATGGCCTGTGCGCCGCGCGCTTCGAGGGCCAGCTCGACGAGGGAGCGGACCGCCGCGTCGTCTTCCACCACCAGGACGCGCATGCCGCTCACGCTGGGATGGCGCGACGGCTGCGGGCGAGCCCGGGAGAGGGCCTCGGCAACCGGCCAGGTGAGCTCGAAGGCGGCCGAGGGGCTGTACGCCACGAGGCGGAGCTCGCCTCCGTGCGACTCGGCGAGCGCTGCGGAGTGGCGCAGGCCGAGCCCGGCGCCGCCGCGGCGCGTGGAGGTGGGCGCCGTGAACAGCGTGGAGACGCGATCCTCGGCAATACCGGGGCCCTGATCGCAGACGCGGAAGGTGGCGAACGCGCCGTCCTCGTTGACCTTGATCTGGACCTTGCCGCCGCGGGGCGTGAAGGAGATCGCGTTGAGCAGCAGGTTGGTCAGGATCTGCAGCACGGCGCCGACGTCGCGCACCAGACCGTGGCCGTCGCTCTCGAGGTCGAGCACCAGTTCCACGCCGCGCTCGTCAGCCTGGGGCCGAACGCCGACCATGGCGACCTTGGCAACGGACAGCGCGGGACGACGCGTGCTGCCGCGTCCCGGTGCCTCGGCACCGATCGCAGTTCGAGCGATGCGCTGGCCCAAGTGAGCGTGCGTGCGAGCGACCTCGATCGCGTCTCGTTCTGGACCAGGGGGCAGCTTCAGTGCCGCGACGTCGAGCCAGCCCAAGACGACCGTGAGCGCGTTCGACACCTCGTGCAAAGCGCCAGCCAGTTCCTGCGTAGGCTCTGCCGCCTCGCCGGGCGCACTTGCGGCTTGAGCGCTCGAACGTTGCACGCCCGAAAGCTTATGATGATGCACTTGCGCTGACCAGCTAATTGTTCCCGCCGGTTGTTGCGTAGCGCTCAGTTCAGGTTGGCTGGAATGAGGAGCTCGAAGTTCCCGTCGGCATCAGCGCGAGTTTCACCAATTTGAACGACGGCGGCGGCCCTGGTCGGGTCGCCGGTGTAAGCGTTGTTCTCGTCGAGGTACACGTACGCGCGGAGCAGGGCTTCTCCGATCGGGAGACTGTCAGTCCCGCTCGACCAGACGACCTTGCCCGAATACGGAACGGGCAGCGGCAGGTTGTAGCTGCCCAGGCGCTGTTCCATGAGCTCCGGAGTGGCTGCCGGCTGAACGTGAACTTGACTGGCCACGTACCAGGCGAAGCCACTGCCGACGGGCGGCCGCACCGAGATATCGAAAACGCCGGGATCGGCCTGGACGTCGAAGAAGCCATCGCCATCCACGACCGCATTCTGTGCCGCCGGAGCCGTGGCCAGGTTGCCCTGCGCCGCTCGGGTCAAGAGGTCGACCTGGACGTCTCGTGGTGAGGCGATCGCGGTCACGCTCGCGCCCGTGGCCGGTTCGCCTTGCACGGGCAGGTAGGCAATGCCCGTGACGTGGGCGGGGGGCAGGAGCTCGACCGTCTTTCCGGCTTGAAGCGCCGGCTCGGCAGAGATCTCCCATTCGGTCTGACTGGCAGCGCTGGTGCTCACGGCGCTCGAGGCCGGCCAGGCGTACACGTGGTACTTGCCGGGCAGCAGGTTCATCGTGAAATTGCCGTCATCGTCGACCTCGGCGGAACGCACGAACGAGGCGAACACCCCGTCGCCGACACCCTCGAGGCTGGTCGACACGACCGTGACGGTGCCCGGCGTGGGTTCGGCCACTCCTGCCAGGGTGAGCTGGCCTTCGACCGTCACGGGCTCGGGATAACCCGAAAACTCTTCGATCACCCCTGCTCCCTGGGTGAAGATCGAGAGCCCCGAACGATCCAGAACGATGGTCGGAGCGTCGACACCCTGGGGCGGCGCGAGCCGCACGAACTCGCTCTCCCCTTCCCTGAGGGTTACCGGGGAGTAGGCGATCTGCGTCTCGTACTGGACGTGCGTGCCGATGCTCGGAGCGCCGAGCACGGACTGCGTGCTGATGACCAGGCCCGTGTGGGGATCCAGCATGTCCACGGTCCAGCCCTTGAGCGACGTCTTGGTTCCGGCCGGCATGTTGATCGTCAGCGCGAACGTCGCTGACGGCGGCAGGGGTAGGTTGAGCATCAGCTCGCTCGGCTGCACGTTGAAGCGCCGGAGCAACGTCGGCGGGATCGCGCAGCCGTTCGCGGTCGGAGCGCGAGGACGAATGTAGATGTCGTAGTCGCCCGGAGGCAGGTCGATATCGAACGAAAGCGGATCCGCCTGCTGGGGCTCCACGTCCGCCAGGCCGCTGATGTCGACCTCGGCGTTGTACTTCGTGCTGGCGACTCCGAGGATTCGATCACTGGGCGTGAAGCTGACGGCCGCGGGGATACCCGCCGGGTCGGCCAGGACGCTGAGCCCGGGCTGGTCGGCCCCGAACGAGAGCGGGCACGTCTCGCCTTCCGTGCCGACGACGTAGGGATCGAACTTGACGGTGCCGGTCACCTTCGCGGTTTGAGCGAGCCTGATCTCACGCTGCTCGCCCTCGAGCTTGAGGGCGTCGAGGCGATGCAGGTAGCTGACTCCTGCGAACGCGGGATCACCCGACGCGGGCGGACTGACCTCGACCAGGATGGTGGAGAAGAAACCTTGCCGGGCCTGGCAGCGACCGTCGACGCAGAGCCCGGTGGCGCAGTCTCCCTGGTCCTGGCACTCGTTGATGGCCTCCTCGGAGGCGGCATCGTCCAGGACAGCGACACTGCAGCCGATGGAGCAGAGCAGTGCCCCGGCAAAGGCTGACCTGAAGAGGAGGCTGGCGCGCTGCAGCACGGCTCGACGGAAGCTTGGCATGGGGGCGAGTGCCTGAGAAGTTAGCGACGAACGTGCCAGGCCGTAATTTTCCCGTTTTGGCGTGTTCGGAGTGGCTTTCGCCCGTGACAGCCGTGTCGCGGTTCCCAGGCTAGCTCCCGTATGAGCCGGTCTGCCGGGTGCGCATCGAACGCCAGCGGGTCTCGGCGTATTCGGGGCTGACGGCGAGCGCGTACAGACTCGCGAGCGAGGGGCTCGACTTGCACAGCTCGAGCAGGCCACCGGGCGCGCTGGCCCGGCGCGGATCGAGCTGTTCGTCGGCGCAAATCTCGCGCAACGCGACGTGGAAGTCGCCGGCCACGAACAGACCGGCGCGCCGTACGGCGATGCGCGCCTGCTGCAGGGCCGCGCCGTAATCGAGGGTGTCGGGGTTGTCGCAAAGCTCGCGCAGCCGGCGCTGGAGCCGGGCTGGAATGCTCTCCCAGAGCAGCTCCGCGAGGTTCAGAACGGGACCGAGGCTGGCCGGATTGGGACGCGGGGGACCAAAGGCGAAACTCAGTCCGCGCAGCACCGAGCGCGCCTGCGACTCGGGCGCCCCGAACAGGAGCGCGAACTGCGGTAGCGCGCCGGCCAGCATGGCGCCGAGGTGGAAGCGCAGCTCGGGGCTCTCTTCGCGGACCTCACCCGAAAGGACGATCGCCGGTGGCGACAGCAGAGCCAGGTTGACCGTCACCGCGCCGGCACTGCGACGCTGAAAGAGCGGCGTGCGCGCCATGCCGAGAGCGCGCGCGGCGCCGGCATAGACTCGCGCCAGCGGTGTCGGCGCGTTCAGCGGCACGCGCTCGAGCCCCGTCAATCCGTAAGCGCTCGTGTCACGACGAAACACATGCTCGGCGCCTTCCCAGACCAGGGACAAGGCTTCCAGCACCGGACTGCCGAGGTCGCGGAAAAGCATGGTGCGCGCTGCGTCCGGCTGTTCCGGCAGATCGTGCAGCGGCGGCGCCGGCGCTGCGACGAAGCTGTTCGGTTGGACCAGCGCCAGCACGTGCTCGAGCGCAGCGACGTAGACGTGGTCGCGATCGAGCTTGGCGGCGTCGTGCAGCTGCTTGAGCACATCGACGTCGCCGGGGCGCAGCGCCGCGACGCGGCGGCAGACGCTGACCAGATCGTGAATGCGGTCGTCCTTGCCCGACAGGCGCGTGATCAAATCGCGACCGGCCTCGATCGAGCCGTTCTTCAAGGCCTGGTGCAAGGCGGCTTCGTCATTGCCCGTTGCGGCGAAGGTCGCGGCCAGGGGGTCGCCAGGAAACGGCGGACGCGGCAGCGACACGGGCGTCAGGTCGGGCTCGGGCCTGACGGAGTAACGCCCCGGCGAGCCCGGTTGAACGTCGCTGTCGTCGAGCTCCTCGACGGCTTCGTCCGACTCGCTCGTCTCGATTTCGGGTGCGCTCGACACCGGCAGGCGCGGCGGTGATTTCGAGCGCAGCGGGACGGGCATCGGCATCGGCAGGGGCGGCAGACCGCCGGGTGTCGGCGGGGTCGGAATGCGCGAGCGGATCGAAACGAACTCCTCGACCTGCTCCTCCTGCGCCGAATAGCGACCGGCTCCCCGCGGCAAACGTGAATCCCGCACCGAGGGCGCGGGCACCGAGTCGGGCGCGGACGCCGCGGCTTCGGTGTCCACGGCCAGCTCGGTCGGTGCGCGCGCGGTCTCCGCTTTACGCTCTTCGCGCAGGGCGTTGAGGGCCGTCTCCGCCTGCGCGAAGGTGTCGGGATCGGCGACGGCCATCTCGAAGTAGGCCTCGGCACGGTCGCGCTCGCGGGCGAGCCGGGCCGCCTCGCCTGCTTGCAGCGCCACACGTCCGTGCTGACGCAGATTGCGCAGATCGCCGGCGAGCGCGGCGTCGTAGCCAGCCAGTGCGCGCGCGACTTGCTCCGTGGTCGCCAGCCGCTCGGCGATGCCGAGACCGATCAACGGCAGCAGGCCGAGCTTGCTCTCGGCGCGTTCGATCTCGCGCAGGCCAGTGCCGGAACCGCTGGCGGCGACGTCGAGTGCCTCGGCGACGAGGAAAGCACGCAGCTCGGCGTCGGAGGGCGCCAGCTTTTCGCCGAGGGCACGCAGCCCTGCCACCGTTTCGCGCGCCTGCTCCGGGCTCCCTGCCCGGCGATCACCGTACTCGAGCAGACGCGCGAGCAGCTGCGCCTCCGCCAGCGTGGGCGCTAGCTCCGCCGCGCGCATCGCCCGCTCCAGGGCCGCGGCATCGTCACCTGCCGACTGCGCGGCTCGCGCCGCCTCCACCAGCCAACGTGCTCGCTGATCCGCCGGAGCGTCGCCCAGCGACGCGAGCTCCACCAGCACCTCGCCGAGCTCGCTCGGACGCCCGCGCTGGCGTTCGACCTTGACGGCGAGATCCAGAAACCGCCGCTGACCGACCCAGGCCTCGATGCCGCCGAGCACGCGCGTGGCGGCCTCCACGTCACCCGCTGCGAGATAACCTTCGCACGCGCGGCAAGCGCAGTCGGCAGCCTCGCTCTTGTCCTGAGCCAGGGCGCTGGCTCGCAGCCAGAGTGGCGCGGCGCGCAGCGGCGCGCCCAGGCGCTCGTCGAGCGCCGCCAGCGTGAGCAGCACGGCCAGGTGGTCTCCGGTGGCGCCGAGCAGCGCCTCGAGCTCGCTGCGTGCTTCGTCGGCGCGACCGAGCTGCTGGTCGAGCAGCGTGGCACGGCGCAAGCGAATGCGGCGTACCTCCTCGACCAGAGGAGCGAGCGTCGCGCGCTGGCCCAGCAACTTGACCAGGGCTTCGTAGTCGCCGCGGCGCTCCGCGTCGCGCTCCAGCGCGGCGAGCGCGTCGGCGTCACGGGGATCTCCGGCGTTGACGGCTTGCCAGCGCGTGAGCGCGCCGGCGCCGTCGCCGCTCGCTTCGAGCAGCAGCGCGAGCTCGCGCAACCTGGACAACTTTCGCTGCGGCGCGTCCGGGAGCTCCACCAGCCGGCCGAGCACGCGCGCGCGGAGCTCGCCGTCGCCCGCGCGTTCGGCGGCCGCCGCCGTCTCTTCCAGCACCACGGCGTCGTCGGGAGCTCGCCGCGCCAGGGTCCGCCAGTACTCGAGGTCCCCGCTGCCGAGCTCGCGCAGCGCGCGCACCGAGAGCTCGATCGGCAGGTCGGCGCGACCGACGAGCTCGGGTACCAGCGCCTCGAGCCGGGCACGCGAGCCGGACCGAGCGTAGATCGACAAGGCGCGTTCGATGATCTGGGCGCGTTCCTCGCTCTCGATCTCCTCGATCGCCAGTGCGCGTTCGAGCGCGTCCGCGGCTTGCTCGAGCTGCCCGCTCCGCTCCGCCGCGAGCGAGAGCTCGAGCAGGCCGCTCAGACGATCACGCAGCGGCACCGCACCCAGCACCTGCTCGAGCAGGCGCGTGTCGCCGAGCTTCTGCGCCGCGGCCTCGGCGCGCCGCACCAGCATGAGGTTCTCGGGGTTCTTGCAGGCCGCCTGCACCATCAGCTCGGCCTGGGCACGCGTGTCGCCGCGCTTCTCGGCCATGCGTGCAGCCAGCTCGAGCAGGTGCGGACCCACGCTGGCGAAACGATTGTTGCCAATGCTGACCGCGTGCTCGATGAAGGCCGGCGCCCCGTCCGCGCCGGCGAGCGCCTCGGCGTGCTCGGAAAGGTTCTCGTACTCTTCCAGATCGCCGTCGCTGCCCACGGCACGCGTCAGCGCGCTGAGCGCGATGCGACCGGAGCCGAAGGTGACCAGCGCGCCCAGCGCGACCTCGATGCCGATGCGAGCGCCCTCGGGGCCTTCCACCTTGCGTAGCAGCTCGCTCACCGCCCGCTCGAAGCGCAGCTCGAGCACTTCGCGCTCGTCGGGCACGCCCTCGGCGAGCTCGCTCATGGCCCGCGAGAGCTGCTTCACGAGATCGGTGTCGCCACGCACGCTGAGTGCGCGCAAGAGAACGTCGACGCGTTGTCGCTGCCCTTCTTCACTGGAGCCCGTGAACAGCGCCGCCCGGCGCAACCAGGCGGCGCGCGCGTCTGCGTCGTGATTGGAGAGCGCCACGCGCTCGATGGCGCGGACGACCTCCGAGCGCTCGCCCGAGCGATCCGCCAGGCGCGCCATGGTGATGAAAACGACGCCCTCCGACGGCACGCACTCGAAAGCCTGAACCGCGTGGCGTAGCGCACGCGAGGGCTGTCCGCGCCGCTCGAGCTGCCTGGCCGCCCGGTAATGCGCGGCGCGCTCGCCGTAGGTGCCGAGCGAGGCACCTGCCAGGCTGTCGTACAGGTCCTCGAGCGACTCCACGTCGCTGTCGTCGGCGGCGCGCTCGGCCACCGCCAGGACGTCGGCGCGCGAGGGATCGTGGCCCAGGGCGCGCACTGCCACCTTGAAGGCGTCGGCGCGACGCCCCGACCCGAGCGCGACCGAAGCGGCCATGGCCAGGCAGCGGGCCGTCTGCTGCGGCTCGGTCTGCCGGGCGGCGAGCTCTTGCAGGCGCTCGAAGGCGGCGTCGAAGCCGATGAAGGCGACCACGTCCGCAGCGAACATCTCGACGCCGCGTTCGCTGTTGAGCGTGACCGCGCGTTCCCATGCGCGGAGCCCGCCCTCGCGATCACCTGCCAGATCGATCAAGGCGCCGCCGAGCTCGCGCCACGCGCGCGCGGTGCCGGCGGGATCGGCTTCGGCCAGAGCGCTGAGCGTCTCGGCGCGCGCTTCGGTCAGGCACAGCTCGCCGTCCGAGCTGCGCGTGGGCAGCGCCGCGTCGAGATCGCGCATCACGTCGGGGGCCGGAGCGCCCTCGCGCACGGCACGCAGCAGCGTACGCGCGGTGCCGTCGCCGGCGCGGCTACCTTCGAAGGCTCCCGTGGCCATCCAGCGCTCGAGCGCTGCGATGCCGAGACCACGCTCGCCGACCTTGTCCGCCACGCTGAGCACTGCCTTGCGTAGCTCGTCGAAGCGTGCGCCGAGCACGTCGAGCGCCCGCCGCGCCAGCGCCGACGCGCGGCCGGGGACGAGCTCGGCCAGACGCACGAGGGCGGCAGCGATCACGTCGGCGAGCTTGCTGAGCGGCTGGGGCTGCGAGAGCAACCAGGCCAGCGTGTCGGCCAGGCGCCCACCGTCGCCGCCGTGCATGGCGCGTTGCACGCGATCCCTGGCGGCGTCCAGATCACCGGGTCGCAGCGCAACGCGGCGCTGAGACCAGGCCGTGGCCAGGAGCGGCTCGTCGATCGAGTCGTAGATCTGTGCCAGCGCCGCGCAGCTGGCGGCGCGGGGCACGATCGCGCCCATGGCGCGTTCCATCGCCTCCGCGCCCCAGCGATCGCGTGTGACGAAGCCGACGGCGGCGCGCAAGGCGAGCGGGCGCGTCAGCGAAGGGTCGGCGTTGCAGGCTTGTTCGGCGGCTGCGCGGGCGCCTTCCGTGTCGCCGGCGTCGAGCAGGGCCTCGGCAGCGACCGCGGTCAGCGTGGCCCGCACCGAGGGCACGAGCGACGCGGCCAGGCGCAGCAGGGCGCGCGCGCGAATCACCGGCTCGTTGCGCTGAGCGGCGATCAGGAGCGCCATGCTCCAGGCCGAGCCGTGCGTCCCCGGTTCGTCCAGGAGCGGCACGAGCTCACGCAGCGCGCCCTCCAGATCGCCGCGTCTTCGCCTGGTGGAGGCCAACGTCATCCTGGCGCGTGAACGATCGAGCGCGCTACCGGAGCGAACGGCCGACTGCGAGAGCCAGGCTTCGAGCTCCTCGTGTCGCTGCTCGCGCGTGAGCAGCCGTTCGGCGGCGAGCTGATGGCTGCGGTCCTCGGGCAAGAGCCGGCCGAGCTCGCGCAAGACGCCGAGGTAGGCCTCCGCCGCGTCGGGGCGCCCCGCCAGGATGGCCGCCATGCGCGTCAGCGGCTCGATGCGATCAGTGCCGGAAGCTCGCTCGAGAGCAGCACGCTCGGCGGACAGGCTCTGATCCTGCTCGCTGACCAGCGGAGCCAGGCGCTCGATCTCCTCGCCGATCTCCAGGCGCTTGGCGGCCCACAGCGCCAGCGACGGCTCGTTGAGCTTCTCCTCGGCCAGCAGCATGAGCTCGCGCAGGCAGTCGGCGCGCTCGCCCGGTCCTCCGCTCGCGCGCGCCGTACCCACACGCACGAGCGCCTCGACCAGCGGAGCGTGATCGTGCGTGGCCTGGTGATGGCGGCGCAAGCACTCCCTGGCTTCGTGGTTGCCGGGATCGCTGACGACAGCGTCAATCCAAGCCTCGACCGCGCGCTCCGGGCGCGCCAGCGCGCTGGCGTAGAGCTTGCCGAGCGCGACGCGGGCGCGGGCGCGCTCACGTCCGGCGAGGTAGTCGCAAGCGAGCTCGACACGAGCCGCCAGGAGCTCGTGGACCCCGGCGCGCTCCAGCAAGCCGTCGAGCCCGACTGGAGCGGCGTCGTCGACACCCTCGATCGGGTCGATCGCGCTGAGCACACTGCGTAGATCGATCTCGGCGTCGAGCCGGGCGTCGAACGCCGCGCCGAGCGCGCCGGCCAGATCGTCCTCGCGCAGGGCTTGCCGCATGCGCTTGGCATGAACGCCACGACCAGCTGGTCCGAGCGCCTTGCCGTGCTCGCGCCGGGCTTCGTCGCGGGCGCCGCGGCGACCTCGCTGCTCGAGCGCCGTCACCAGCTTGTCGACGGCGGGAGCGTGGCCCGGCGCCATCTCGAACGCGCGGATCAGGTTCTCGAAGGCGGCGGCGCGATCACCCATTGCGTCGCGTCGCTCACTGGCAGCGAGGTAGGCATCGCTCGCGCGCGCGCCGTCGACGGTCTCGGGCGACCATGCGGCGATCGATGCCAGGAGCTCGTGCGGCACCGGATCGGCGGGGTGAGCAACGATGGCGTCCTCGAGCGCGTCGGCGGCAGCGCGAGCTTCACCGGCGCGCGCCTCGAGCACCGCCACGCGCACGAGCAGCGTCGCGCGTTCGGAGCCCTGACGATTGGCGGCCATGGGCGCCAGCGTCGCGGCCGCGAGCGCCGACTCGCCGAGCGTCGCGAACCAACCAGCGAGCTCCTCACGCAGTGCAGGGTCGTCGCCGAGCAGGAGCGCTCGTCGCGATAACTTGGTAGCGAGCTCGAGCTCGGTGCCCCGCGTGGCCAGGGCGCGGGCCAGCGCCACCGCCGCCGCCCGCTCCGACTCGTCGCCGCTCGAGCTCGCCGCCAGCCTGGCGCGCAGCGTCGCCAGCTCGGCTCGTGGCCCCGTACGGCGGGCGACCGGAGCGTCGAGCTCGAAGCGCTCGAGCGCCAGGGAGGCGGCCGAGCTGGGTCCCTCGTGGTCGAGCCACTCCGGCGGCGGCAGCGTTCGGCGGGCCACGGGAGCGGCCATGTGCGAGCCAGAATGGCTGCCGGAAGAAGCCGCACCAGAGGGCTCGCCGCCGTTAGCGCTATGTGACGAAGGCATGACGGGGACCGGGGGCGCGGTACCGCACCGCGCAACCCCGGAACAATAGAAGCAAATCCAGGGCTTGTCGCCGGCAACCGACCACGACTAGCCTAACCGGGCTCGCCCGTTGTAAGGCAGCGGAGGTCTAAGTATGCGCCAATCCCCACAACACGGGCTCCTGCCCCGCTTCACGGCCTACGCTCTCGTGGGCGCCCTCGCTCAAACTGCGTTCGTCCCCGTGGCGCTCGCCGCCGATCCACCGGCGCCTCCCGCCGGCGCCAAGCCCGCTGACCCCGCCAAGCCGGCCGACGCGACCAAGCCCGCGGACGCGACCAAGCCCGCCGAAGCGGCCAAGCCCGCCGAGCCCCCGAAGCCGCCGGCCAAGCCGCCGACGAAGAAGCAGAAGGACGACGCGCGCAAGAACTTCGACGCCGGCAAGAAGGCCTTCGACGCCGGCGACTACACGACCGCGCTCGACAGCTTCAAGAAGGCGAACGAGAGCGTCCCCGCGCCGATGGCTCTCTACTGGATCGCCAAGAGCATCGACGGTCAGAACAAGACCGAAGAAGCCATCGCCGCCTACCAGGCCTTCCTCGCAGAGCCCGAAGCGGTCAAGGCCGGCCAGGACAAGGTCGACGAGTCCACGAAGCGAATCGAGGAGCTCAAGGCCAAGCTCGTAGGCGAGGTGGCGATCGAGACCACCCCCGCAGCGACGGTCACCGTCGACGGCGCGGCGCAGCCCGGCGAAACGCCGATGACGCTCAAGCTGCCGCCCGGCATGCACAAGGTCACCATCATCGCCAAGGATCACGAGCCCAAAG
>DATLIL010000070.1:0-6973 GCA_035539475.1 Polyangiaceae bacterium | reverse complement strand
TTGGCGCGGGCTTCGGCGTCTTCGGAGCGGTAGTAGTCGCGCAGCGTGAGGGCGCGGTCGACGAGCACCAGGTGCGAGCCGTGCAGGATGCCGAAGTGCTCGGCGCCGGCGTCGGCCTTGCCCTCCGTGGCGAGCTTGAAGCCGTCGACGGCGGTCTTCTGGATCAGCGCGGCGTCGCCGGTGAGAAAGGTCCAGCTCGCGAGGTCGGCTTTGGCCTCGAGCGCGTAGGTCTTGAGCACCGCGGGCGTGTCGTGCTCGGGATCGACCGAGAAGCTGACGATGCGCAACGGCGTGCTGGCCTTCTTGGCGGAGGATTGGAGGTCGCGCAGCGCAGCGATCAGACGGGGGCAGATGGTCGGGCAGCGCGTGAAGAAGAACGACGCGACCCACGGCTGACCGCGGAGCTGGGCGGTACCGTACGAGCGGCCTTCTTGATCGGTGAGCGCGAAATCGGAGAGCGTGCCGAGCTTGTCGA
Source organism: Polyangiaceae bacterium (assembly GCA_035539475.1). Lineage (GTDB taxonomy): Bacteria > Myxococcota_A > Polyangia > Polyangiales > Polyangiaceae > PMG-095. The sequence continues at coordinate 6,498 of DATLIL010000070.1, read as the reverse complement.
GCTCCGGCTCGCGGCGACACGCTGACGGGAGCGCCAGGCCGAGGGCGAGAGCAAGCAGGGACCGGCGCTCGGGGTTCATCGCGTCGCGTCGTATAGCGCACGCAGGGTGGAAAGGGAGGGCTGCCGCTCGTTGCGGGCGATCTGCCAGACGAGGTCCCGGGCCGCCGCGTTCACGGGCACGCGCAGGCCGTGTTTTTCGGCTCGGGCGACCACTTCGCCGTTCAAGAAGTCGACCGCGGGCGGGCGGCCGCGTTCGAGGGCTGCCAGCATCGACGAGCGCAGGCGCCGGAAGCGCGCCGCCACGGCGAGGATCAGCGCGTGTTTGGCGGCGAGCGACGGCGAGGCGACGATGCGGCGCTCGAGCTCGCTCAGGGCCAGCCATTCGAGGTCGATGGTGCCCGCCACCTTCTCGAGCGCGACGCCTTCGGCCCGTGCGACGCGGACGACCTCCGACACGATCTCGAGGCCGAGCCGCCGTGCGAAGCGGCGCCCCATGAGGCGTCCCAGGCGCTGGCCGGCGATGGTGCCGAGCGTGGAGACGGCGCAGTTGATCGCAAGCTTGCTCCAGCGCACACCGCTCAGGTTGTCGGTGACGGTGACGGGGCCCACCGCTTCGAGCAGTCGCGCGAGCTCGAGCAGCCTCGCGTCGGGTCCGCCGTCGAGGCGTCCGAGCGTGAAGCCACCGCTCGAAGTCTTCACGTAGAGGCCTGGCTCGTGCATCGAGGCGCCCCAGCCGACCACCGCACCGACGAGACGCTCACGCCCGAAGCGCTGGGCCAGCCGTTCCTCGCACAGGCCGTTCTGGAGGCAGACGACGCGGCCCGTGGGAGCGAGCAGGTGCTCGACCTCGGCCGCCGCGGCCTCGACTTGAGGAGGCTGGGTGGCGAGCAGCACGAACTCGAACGGGCCCGGAGCCTCGGCGGGCGTCTCGAGCACGCCGCTCGGACGTGCCCGGACACGTCCGGCGTCGCCGCGAACGCGCAGCCCCTCCTCGCGCACGGACCGGCCGATGGCGCGGTTGCTGGTGAGCACCCAGACCGGCGTCCCGGCCGCAGCCAGGTAGCCGGCGAGGGTCCCGCCAATGGCGCCGCAACCAACTACTAAGACCTTGAGTTTCATGCCTTTAACGGCCTCGACACCGACAAGGAACTTGACCGCCTGCGCGGCCCTGGTGTAGCTCCTCGCCGTACACGGGCACACACCAGCGTGTGTATCCGTACCTCGCACTGGAGACGCTATCATGAAGACCATCCGCAAGCTTCTCGAGCGCCTGCGCCTGCCGCTCCCCGCTCTCGCCTGAAAAAAGGCTCCCGCCCAGCTCGCGGGCGTTGGCGAGCGATTCTGGGGGATGGCAGAACCTGGCACGCATGGCGCGCCACTCGCTACCGCTGCACCCGGGCTCGAGGGACACGACTCCCTCGACCAGTGACGTGCGCAAGCGTCTGGGCGGCAGCGGTCAGAGCGAACCCGGCGCCGGCTTGGTCGTACGCTTCGTCGACGATCCCGGGGCCGGCACTCTCGGCGTGGTGCTGTTCCGCGCCGGCGACGAGCTCCACGTCTACCTTGGCGACGGCTGGCTCCGGCGCACGACCGCGTCGGCCGTCGCGCCGCTCGAGGTGGCGGCTCCCGATTCGCTGGCGGCCGTTGCCAGCGACGCCCGTGTCTTCGCCAGCCTGCGCAGCGGCGATCGCATCCGCTATCAGGACGGTTCCGGAGAGCTCTCGAGCGGCGTTCTGATCGAGAAGTGCCGCTACGGCGCGATCCTGATCAACGACCAGAAGCGCATGCTCGGCGTCGGCTTCCGCAAGCTCTGGCCGATGCCCAGCACGGACCCCACCTGAGATGACCGACGAGCGCCTGCGCCGGATCGGCCTGTGTGCCAGCTGCCGTCACGCGCGCACGATCCGCTCCAGCAAGGGCAGCGAGTTCTGGCTCTGCGAGCGCAGCACGACCGAACCCGAGCGCTTCCGCAAGTACCCGCCGCTGCCCGTGGTCCGCTGCGTCGGCTACGAGAACAAGCCCGCCTAGTAACGCTTCTCGGCCAGCATGCCGCTGAGCTTCTGCACGCTGTCTTGCTCGCCCATCACGATGAGCTGCGTGCCGGCCATGAGCGCGTGGTCGGGCGGCGGATTGTAGATGTATTTATCGCCGGGCTCGTGCAGCGCCACGACGAGCAGCCGCGTCTGCTTGCGAATGGGGACCTCGCGCAGCGTCTTGCCCTCGTAGATCGAGCCCGATGGCAGCTCGACCTCCTCGAAGCGCAGGTCCTTGGTCACGCGCAGCATGCGGTCGATGAACTCGGTGGCCTTGGGCCGCACGAGCTCGCTGACCATGCGGAAGCCACCGATGCGGTGCGGGCTCACCGTCTGGTCGGCGCCGGCGCGACGCATCTTGGGCTCGTTCTCGATGTCGATCACCTTGCTCACGATGCGCGCCTGCGGGTTGAGCGAGCGCGTGGAGATGACGATGAACAGGTTGTCGCGATCGTCGGTCAGCGCCGCCATCAGCCCGTAGGCACGAGCGACGCCGGCTTCGAGCAACTTGTGGTCCTCCGTGGCGTCGCCGATCACGTACAGTAGCCGCCCGTTCATCTGCTCGTTGAGCTCTTCCAGCACGGCCTCGTCGCGATCGATGATCACGAAATCCCGACCGATCGCCATGAGCTCCTCGACGATGTACTTGCCGGTACGGCCGCAGCCGCACACGACCAGGTGGTTCTTCAGGCCGTCGATTTTCTTGTCCATACGGGCTCTCCGCAGCGTCTTGCCGAGCACGCCTTCGACCAGCAAGGCCGTGAGCGTCGATTGAAAGAAGGCGATCGTCCCGACGCCGGCCAGGATCAGAAAGGCGGTGAACAGGCGCATGCCCTGCGTGCGTTCCATGTTGGGAAGCTCGCTGAAGCCGACGCTGGCCACCGTGACGAGCGCGAAGTACACGGTCTCCGTGTAGCTGTACTGGCTGTTGCCCAACCACCACAGCACACCGCCTCCGCCGAGCAGGAGGATCGTCAGCATGCTGAGCGCGAACAGCATGCGACGGGCGTCGGCTCGCTTCACGGAACGAATCTATACTAGCCCGTCGCCTTTGGCGATGCGGCGCTAGCTCGGACGCGCCAGGCAATCCGCGAGGGCCGCCCCGAGCTCCCCGAACTTCCACTCGAAACCGTGCTCGCTGAGCGCGCGCGGCACGGTGTTCTGACCCGTGAGCAGCGGGACGGCGCCTTCGCCGAACAAGAGCTTGAGCGCGAAGCCCGGCGCGGGCACGATCGAAGGTCGTCCGAGCACCCTGCCCAGCTCGTGGGCGAGCTCGGCCTGCGGCAGCGCGTGTGGCGCCACGACGTTGAACGGCCCGCGGCAGCTGTCGTCGTCGAGCAGGAGCAGCAGCGCGCGCAACGCGTCTTCGAGGTGCACCCAGGCGAAGTACTGGCGACCGCTGCCGATTGGACCGCCTGCGAACAGCTTGAACGGGCGCACCATGGTCTCGAGCGCACCGCCGTCGGGCGCGAACACGACGCCCAGGCGTGCGATGGCGACACGCACACCGTACTGCTCGGCGCCGTGCACGGCGCCCTCCCACTGCTTGCAGATGTCAGCGAGAAAGTCGTGCCCGCCCGGCGCCGACTCGTCGAGCAGCTCGGCGTCGCTACGGCCACCATAGAAGCCGACCCCGGAGGCGGAGACGAACACACGCGGCTTCTTCTCGGCCATGTCGATGCCCTGCACCAGCGCCTCGGCCGTCTTCACGCGGCTCTCGAAGATGCGCGCCTTGACGCTGTCGGTGTAGCGCTGGCCCACCGCCTGCTCTCCAGCCAGGTGCACGATCGCGTCTGCCCCGTCGATGCTCTTCTGCCACGCTCCGCCTGAAGGTGGATCCCACGTCACTGGAGTGACGCGCTCGGAGCCGGCGAGCTCGGCCGGAAGCCTTCCGCTGCGCGTGAGCACGACGACGTCGTCAGCACGAGCGGCGAGCCTCGACGCCAGATGTCGACCAATGAAGCCAGTTCCGCCGGAAATGATGACCTTCATCGTGACGCTCCCTGGGTCGCGGGCCGGAGCCCGCTGCCTCTGCTCTCTCCTTATTTCTCGTGACGGCACGAGCGTGGCGCAAGTCCCCAAACACTGCCCGCTCTGTTCGACCCCCGATCTCCTTGCTATAGAGGCTTTGCCATGCAGACGAACTCGACTCCGATTCTTGCTCTGGCCTCTGTCTTTGCGCTCGGCGCCTTCGGTTGCGCCGGCGCACCCAAGGCTCCCTTCGACACGCTGAAGGACTCGAACGCCACGGCGTACCGTCTGCAGAACTACGAGCCCCCGGAGCAGGCAGCGGCGCCTCTTCCCGGCGCGGCGCCAGGCGCCATTCCCGGTCTGCCTCCGGAAATCCAGCAGTGGATCCAGCAGGGCGCGCAGGCTCTGCCGCAGCTGATCCCGCCGGGTCTCTTGCCGCCCGGTCTGATCCCGGGTGCGCCGACCACTGCGGCGCCGGTGGCCGCCAACGTCCCGCGCTTTCACAACTACCGCATCCTTGGGCAGACCCAGGTGATGGACCCCGAGCTCAAGGAGAAGCTCGCCGAAGTTCTCGGCGACGATGACAGCTTCGACAACGCGAGCGCGCGTTGCGCTCCGGGCACCATCTACCCCGAGCTCGGCCTGTCCTGGAGCGCCGGTCCCGGCGCCTCGAACGACCTGCTGATCTCGTTCTCGTGCAGCCAGGTCGTATCGCGTAGCTTTGCGTGGCCGCACCAGGCCACGGGCATGAAGCCTGGCACGACCGAAGAGCTCACCAAGATCGTGCAGAAGATCTTCCCCCAGGGCTCCTAGTCCTGGTCCAGAGCCAGCACGACGCGCATTGCAGCGTGCTGGCTGACGAGCGGGTCGAGCGCCACGTCACGCGTGACCATGCGCTCGAACGGAACGCCCAGACTGCTCAAGAGCTCGCGCGCCACGTCCGCGGGAGCCGATGTTTGGGCTGGATACTCGTTTCTACCCGGTTGCTCCGTGGGCCCGATCAAGGCGAGCTCGCGGCCAGCCAGCGGCCCCTCGCGCAAGCAAGCCAGGAGCCCCGCGAGCGCGATGGCGTCCGCGTCGCCCTCGAAAGGCGACTCGATCACGTAGGGCTCCGGCGGCAACGCGAACGTGCTGCAGCGCTCGCGCACGTCGTCGCGCACCGACAGCTCGATCGGCTCGTGGCGCGCGGCGGCAGCCCGAAAGTCCTGTTCCGCGCTGTCGAGCGGCGCCGTCGCCACCGAGCGCGCCACGCCGCGCGGCGGCCGCATCACCTGCGACAGGCCCGCCGTGCTCAGCAAGGTCAGGGCGAGCAGCGAGGAGACCACGCGGCGAGCGGTCGTGCGCATCGCCGATCAGGGCTGCAAGAGTCAGACCTCCACCCGCGTCGCAGAATGTCACGCGATGCGCACGCGCACCGTCGCGGTCCACTGGTTTCTGCCCTCGAGATCCGTGAACGGCAGGCGCCAGGCCTCGTCCTGACGGTCGCCGGCCGTGACGCAGATGGCGCAAGCCGAAACGAAATCGTCGCCCGAGCCGAGCTCGCGAGCGTGACGCTGCTCGACCATGAGCTCGATCGGCACCGCTTCCGGCGCGGCCGAGAGCACGGCCGTCCATTCGCCCAGCGAGCGCGGCGCCGGCACGGGCTCGGACAGGCTCCACAGCGCAAACGCATCCGGCGCCTCGAGCTTGGCGTAGAGCGCGGCCACGCCCTCCCCCGAGTCCTCCTCCACCGCCACCATCAGGAGCAAAAAGCGCTCTTCGCCGCGCAGGCGCGTGTCGTAGCGGAGCTCGGCGCCCTCGAGCGGCAGCACACAGGGCGGCGCCTTGCCCATCTTCGCCCGGCAGAGCACGCGCCCCACGAGCGCCACCGCAGCAGACACCCGGTAGGCCGCCAGGAGCAGCACCGGCTCCGGCTTGCCGCGCATGAGCCCGTCATGCCCGCGGGTGATCTCGAGCGACTCGAGCGATGCGATCAGGTGGCGCCTGCGAGCCGCCTCGGGCTGGACCGAGGCGCGCTGCTTCTTGGAACGCCGGCGTTTGCCCACGAGCTCTTCACTATAGAGGACCGCCGGCCTCCCCTCCTCACTTTTCCCGCAATCCTTGCGCGTGCTTGCGGTGCGCGCAGCGGAATGTAAAAGTGCCATCTTCGGTGAACTGGAAGGGCTCTCTGCCGCTGCTCTGCCTCGGGCTGACACTGCCCGGATGCATCTTTGCGGAACCACCCGAGCAAGACCCGCGACAGACGCCGGTCTTCTTCGACCTGGTTCGAACCGTCCCGCTCGTTACGCAGCTCGTACACTTCGAACCGCAGGACACGAGCCGCGAGTTCACGGTGCCGGTGATCAGCGAAGACGCAGGCGAAGAAGTGAACTTCGCGGTGCACTTCAACCTCAACCTGGGCGGCAACCAGCGTGAGTACTTCGAACCGCTCGAGCCATCGACCCTCAGCGATACGTCGCGGGAGATCCGCTTCTCCTTCAGCCCGCTCATGCGA
>DATLIL010000069.1:0-20552 GCA_035539475.1 Polyangiaceae bacterium | reverse complement strand
GCCCGGGTGGCACGATGTAGCGCGCCGGGATCTGCCCCAGGCCGAGCACGTCGCGCGTGATCTGCTCGCGATCGACGGCGAGGTTCAGCGCCTTGCGCACCCTGGCGTCGTCGAACGGCTTTCGCGTCGTGTTGATGCGGTAGTAGTAAACGGCGAGCGCCGGACCGATGTAGAAGTCCTTGCGACCCTTCAGCGAGTCGGCGAGGTCCATCGGGTAGCGACCGTTCGGAATCCAATCGACCGAGCCACTCAGGTAGAGGTTCAGTGAGGTGGTCAGGTTCTCGGTCGGCAAGATGTCGACCGAGCTCATCTTGACCTCGTTCTTGCCCCAATACGTCTCGCTGCGTTCCAGGCGGATGCGATCACCCACGCGCCACTCGGCGAGCCGAAAGGCGCCGTTGGACACGATCTTCTCGGGCAAGAACCAGTCCTTGCTCGATTTCTCGACCAGCCAGCGCGGCACAGGGAAGCTCGGGTAGAACGCGGCGATTTCGAGGAAGTAAGGCGTGGGCGCAACCAGCTCGACCACCAGCGTGTGATCGCTCTGCGCGAACACGCCGCCGTCGACGCCGAAGCGACGCTTGGCCTCCTCGTACGCCTCGCGCCGGCGACGTCCCTCCGCGCGCAGCGCGTTCTCGAGAGCGAGCAGCGACGCCGCGTCGAGCGCCGGCTCGCGCTCACCCAGGAACTTCGCGAGCAGCGGATCGGGCGTGCCCTTGATCGCCGAGTGGATGGGGTTCTTGGCCAGAAACTCCTTCCAGACCTTGGCGGGGACACCACTTGCATGCGCGGCGCGCAGCGTGGCGATGCCCGGCACGATCTCCTTCTCGAGCTGCTTGGCCTGGCCCTCGTAGGTGTTGTACGCCTCGGCGTAGCGCACCATGTGCAGGATGTAGGCGTACTCGGCGCCGAGCGCGGGCTCCTGCAGGCGGCGCCACGAGTACGCGAAGTCGTGCGCGGTGACGGGCCGACCATCGCTCCAGCGCGCTTCCGGGCGCAGCTCGAAGACGTAACGCGTGCCGTCCGGCGAGATCTGCCAGGAGCGCGCCGCCGCCGGTACGGGCTCGAGCGTGCGCGCCTCGAGACGAGCGAGGCCCTCGAACAGGCCTTCTGCCACCCTGCCTTCGGGCTCGCCGGTCATCAGCCCGGGATCGAGCGTCTTGGGCTCGGTGCCGTTGATCAGCGTGAAGTCGGCCGGACCACGCGTCGAAGCCGAGAACGTGAAACCGACTGCCAGCACTCCCAGCGCGAAAACGAGCAGGAACGCGGCAAGGCTACGGAGCATCCCGGTACAGGTGACAGTAGACGCGGTGCTCGCTGTTTACCAGCGTTTCATCCGGCACGACGTGGTCGCAGGGCTCGAACCTCTTGGGGCAGCGCGTATGAAAACGGCAGCCAGGCGGCGGATTGAGCGGCGACGGCACCTCGCCCTCGAGCAGCACCGGCTCGAGCTTGACGTTGGGATCAGGCGCGGGATTGGCCGAGATCAACGCCTGCGTGTAGGGATGTTTGGGATCCTCGAACAGCTCTTCACTGGTCGCGACCTCGACGATCTTGCCGAGGTACATCACCGCCACCCGATCGGCGATGTGACGCACGACGTTCAGGTTGTGGGTGATGAAGAGGTAGGCGATGTCGAGCTCGCGCTGCAGATCCGCCAGCAGGTTCAAAATTTGCGCCTGAATCGAGATATCGAGCGCCGAGACGGCCTCGTCGCAGACGATGAACTCGGGCCCCAGGGCCAGCGCCCGGGCCACGCCGATGCGCTGGCGTTGACCACCGGAAAATTCGTGGGGAAAGCGCGAACGGTAGCTGCCCGGCAGGCCGACGCGCTCGAGCAGCTCGGCCACACGCCGGTCCACGTCCTTGCGCTCGCACAGGCGGTGGACCCGGAGCGACTCGCCGATCGCCTCACCCACCGTCATGCGCGGATTGAGCGAAGCGTAGGGGTCCTGGAAGATGAGCTGCATGCGCCGCCGGAGCTCGCGCAGGCGGCTGCGTGAGGCGGCGCGCAGGTCCTCGCCGTCGAAGCGGATCTGACCCGAGGTTGGCTCGAGCAGACGCAGGAGCGTGCGACCCACAGTGGTCTTGCCGCAACCCGATTCACCGACCAGGCCCAGCGTCTCGCCGCGGCGAAGGCTGAACGAGACGCCGTCGACGGCGCGCACTTGAGCGCTGACCCGACCGAAGACACCGCTGCGCACCGGGAAATGTTTCACCAGGTCGGTGACCTCGAGCAGCGGCTGCTCGCTCGCGGGCTCGGCAACGGCCGCAGCGTTGGTCATGGCGTCACCGCCTCGTGTAGCCAGCAAGCCACGGAGTGCTCGCCGTCCTTCTCGCGAAGCTCGGGCAAGTCGTTGGGACAGCGCTCCATCACGAACTTGCAGCGGGCCGAAAACGCACAACCGGGTGGCAGCGCGAGCGGCGCCGGCACACGTCCGGGGATGGCCTCGAGCGGCTGCTTCTTCTTGCCGTGGCCAGGCAGCGCGCCGAGCAGCGCGCGCGTGTACGGGTGCAGCGGCGAGGCGAACAGGTCGGCCGTCTTGGCGCGCTCGACGATCTTGCCCGCGTACATCACGTGCACGTGCTCGGCGAAGTGAGCCACCACGCCGAGATCGTGGGTGATGAGCAGGATGGCCATCTTGAACTCGGCCTGGAGCGAGCGCAGAAGAGCCAGGATCTGCGCCTGGATGGTGACGTCGAGCGCGGTGGTCGGCTCGTCCGCGATCAACAGCTTGGGCCGGCAGGCGAGCGCCATGGCGATCAGCACGCGCTGTTTCATGCCGCCCGAAAACTCGTGCGGGTACTGGTCGACGCGCTTGTCCGGCGACGGGATGCCGACGCGACCGAGCAGCTCGACCACCTCCTGGCGCGCAGCCTTCTCGTCCATCCCGCGGTGCAGGGTCAGCACTTCGGCGAGCTGCTTGCCGATGGTGATGACGGGGTTCAGCGACGTCATCGGCTCCTGAAAGGTCATGCCGATTTCGCGCCCGCGCACCTCGCGCATCTGGGGCTCGGAGAGCTTGACCAGATCGCGGCCGTCGAAGCGGATGGCGCCGCCGCTGATGCGCCCGGGCTCGCTGATCAGCCGCAGGATCGAGAACGCCGTCACCGTCTTGCCGCAGCCGGACTCGCCGACGAGCGCGGCGGTCTCGCCCGGCGCGATGGACAGGCTGACGCCGCGCACGGCCGGTACGTCGCCGGCGTCTGTGGCGAAACGGACCGACAGGTCCTCGATCTCGAGCAGCGCTCCAGGGCTTGCCACGGGCTCGAAGCCTAGAGCCATTCCTGAGCTCGGTCCAGCGCGCCTAGCGCCGACGAAGCCTCGGGTTGAGGGCCTCGCGCAGACCTTCGCCCACCAGGTTGAAAGCCAGCACCACGACCAGGATCGCGAACCCGGGGATCAGGAACAGCCAGGGAGCGTCGAAGATGTAGAGCCTGCCGTCAGCCAGGATGTTTCCCCAAGTGGCGAACGGCGGCCGGACGCCGAAACCCAGGAACGACAGCGCCGACTCGGTGAGAATGGCGTGGGCCACGTCGATGCTCGACGACACGAACACCGGCGCCAGCGCGTTCGGCACCATATGGCGGAAGATGATGCGCCGCTCCGGCAGGCCCAGCGCGTGGGCCGCGACCACGAAGTCCTGCTCCCTGAGCGAGAGGAACTCAGCGCGAACGAAGCGCGCGGTGCCCATCCAGCTGGTGGCCCCGATCACGATCATGATGTTGAAGATGCTGGGCGGCAGCAGCGCGACAACGGTCAGGATCAGGAAGAACGTGGGAAAGCACAGCACCACGTCCGTAAAGCGCATGATCAGCGTGTCGACGCTGATGAAGCCGAGCAGCTTGCGCTCGCCGTAATAACCCGCCAGACCGCCCAGAAGAATGCCGATCGAGAGCGAGATGGCGACCGCGACGATGCCGATCGAGAGCGAGACGAACGACCCCTGCATCATGCGCGCGAATACGCTGCGCCCGAGCTCGTCGGTGCCGAACAGGTAAAGGCCGAACTCGGGCAGCTGGTCCTTGGCGATCAGCTCGGACGCCCCCGCCAGTGGTGGACGCAGCTTGTCGGGCAAGCGTACCTGCGCGGGGTCGAACACCACGCGCCACTCGGTCAGGATCTTGCCGAACACGGCCACCAGCACCAAGAACGCGAGCACGCAGAGGCCCGCCATGGCCAGCCGGTCGCGGCGGAAATGACGCCAGGCCTCGCGCAGCGGCGACTCGGACGGACCCAGGGCCTCGGCCTCGGCCTTGACCAGCGGCAGCCTGGTGGGCTCCTGGGGCGCGCTCGTCGTCGTCATTCGAGGCGGATCCTCGGGTCGACGAAGGCGTACAGGATGTCGGAGATCAGGATACCGATCAGCGTCAGCACCGCAGCGATGAAGTTGAGCGTGAGGATCACCGGGAAATCGCGGTTCAGGATCGCCTCGTAGCCCAGGCGACCGAGCCCGGGCCAGGCGAAGATCTGCTCGAAGATCACCGAACCGCCGATCAGCCCCGGCAAGAGGAAACCGAAGATGGTGACGAACGGCAGGAGCGCGTTACGCAGGGCGTGGTCGTAGATGACCTTCTCCTCGGCCAGACCTTTGGCGCGGGCCGTACGCACATAGTCTTGCCCGATCACGTCGACCATCTGAGAGCGGACGTAGCGCGACAGGATGGCCACGCCGGTGAGCGCCGACATCACCGCGGGGACCACCAGGTGCCAGATGCGATCCATGCCGCGAAAGATCAGCGGCTCCTGCTCGGTCCCGAACGTGCGCATGCCCAGCACCGGGATCTCGAAGGTCTTCACCACCCAGAGCATGATCAGGTAGGAGAAGAAGAAGCCCGGGATCGAGATCAGCGCGTAGGCCAATACGGTGGTGGAGCGATCGTAAAATGAGCCACGTCTGACCGCCGCGTGTATGCCGACGGGAAAAGACGCCGTCCACACGATCAGCGTGGTGCAGACGAACAGCGGCAGCGAGTTCAGGAAGCGTTCCCAGATGCGGGGCAGCACCGGTTGCCCGTCCTTGAACGACTTGAGCTCCCCGCTGAACATGTCCCCGACCCAGTGGAAGTACTGCTTGTGCAGCGGCTCGTCGAGGTGAAAGCTCTTGCGAATACGGGCGACATCCTCGGCCTTCATCCGGGGATTCATCGGGTCGACCTCGGTGGGCTGCCCCGGGGCCAGGTGGATCACCATGAAGGACACGATGGAGATGAAGATCAGCAGCACGAAGCGCTGGAGCAGAGTGCGAACGAGGAAGACCCACATGGCTCAGTGCTCCGCTGCGAAGTGCGGCGCGCTGGGTAGCTTGCGCCACTTGTTGAAGAAGTAGGAGATTTCTCCGCTGGGCGTGACCGCGATCGGCGCGTAGTCCTCGCTGCCGTCCGGCTTGCGGTTGACGATCACGATCTTGTTGTCGATGGCCCAGGTGACCTTGGGCGCGTAAAGAAACGTGTACGGCTGATCGCCGGCGATCACGGCGTGCAGGCGGTGCGCGAGCTCGATCTGCTTGTCGCGATCGTATTCCTGGCGGATGCGCAGGATCAGCTCGTCCACTTCCTTGTTCTGGTAGCCGACCTTGTTGAGCTCGTACTTGTCGGTCTGGCTCGAGTGCCAGATCTGGTAGAGGTCGGGATCGAGCCCGCCGCCGGCCCAGCCCAGGATGAAGGCGTCGAACTTGTGAGCTTCCACGAAGTCTTCGAGGAAGACCGTCCACTCGAAGGTCTGCGTTTCGCAGCGGATGCCGAGCCTGCGCCAGGCCGCCTGGGCCACGGTCATGATCGCCGCGCGCTGGGGGTTACCGTTGTTCGTGATCAGCGTGAACTCGAAGACCTTGCCGTCCTTCTCCAGGAAGCCGTCCTTGTTCTTGGTCCAGCCCGCCTGGCGTAAGAGCTCGAGCGCGCCCGCGGGGTCGTAGGGCAAGAGCGGCACGTCGCGGTTGTAGTACGGCGTGTTCTGGTAGTACGGACCGCTGGTGCGCTTGGCCTCGCCGTAGAGCACGTACTTGATCAGCTCGTCGACGTTGATTGCCATGCCCAGCGCCTTGCGCACGCGCACGTCTTTGAACATCGGGTGACGCAGGTTGTAGCCGATGTACGAGTAAACGCTCTGCGACGCGGAGAGCACCTGGAAGTCCTTGTCCTTGCGAAAGCGCGCAGCCTGATGCGGCAGCACGCCGTAGGCGTCGACAGCGCCAGCCTGGAGCTCGAGCTCCTGCGCCACGGAATCGGGAATGATCCGATAGTAGATTTCCTTGTACTCGGGCTTCGCCGCCCAGTAGTCGTCGTTGCGCGTCAGCCGCACGTACTGCTCTCGCTTCCACTCCGCAAAGCGAAACGGGCCAGTGCCGACCGGATTCAGGTTGAAGTCGGTGTTGCGCAGCGAAAACGTCTTGCGCGCGTCCGGCGACAGCTTGCGCCGCTCCATCTCGCGTTCGAGCGCCGGTTTGTCGAGCAGGTGCGCGGGCAAGATGCCGATGCTCCAGTCGACGATGGCAGGCGAATGCAGGCGCTTGTAAACGATGCGCACGGTGTGTTCGTCGACCACTTCGACGCGCTCGATCGGCTCGAAAGACGACGACCGCGGCGAGGCGTTCTTCGGGTCGATCGCGGCTTCGTAGGTGAACTGCACGTCGCGAGCGCCGAAGGGCTGCCCGTCGTGAAAGCGCACGCCCTTGCGCAGGTGAAAGGTGATCACCGGATGGTGCTCACCGATACCGAGCAGATCCGGCAGCTTCTCGCGCAGATCCGCGAGGTCCTCCGGCTTTTCGAACTTGAACTCGCGCTCGAAGGGGTAGTTTTTGAAGTAGTCGGCGCCGAGCACCGCGTCGAGCCGCGTGAAGAGATCCGGGACGACCTTGCGCAGCTTGAGCTTGACGCGTTCGGGAACCGCGACCTTGAAATTGACGTCGGTGGGCTCCGGCTTGCCCTCCTTGTTGGGCCTGACCACGCTCTCGACTCCCGAGCGTTCACCCTTCGGCACGATCTCGGCGGCCACGACTGTCGTGCCCAGCTCGCCGAGTCGGCTCTCCCCCAGTGCCTTGAGCACAGCGTCGAGTACCGCCTGCGCAGTGGCCGGACTGCCGTCGGGCAGGGTCCTCTGCGGCAGGGCGGCGATGGTCGCCTCCTCCGTGGTCTCGAAGCTCTCGGCCAGCTGCGGCTTGAGCGTGAGGTTCTCGTCCGCGTCGATCAGACCTTCGAAAATCCGTCGATCCATCACGTCGGAACTGGCCGAGTCGTTGGACAGGATCGGATTCAGGATCTTGGCGTCACCGATGCTGCCCTCGATGTACGTCGTCAGGCGCGTCTGGTTGCCGCGCGCCTGGGCGTCGTAGCGCGGCACCCACAGCGATGACTGCAGCAGAAATGCCGCCAGCAGCAGCGGGAGGAACAGGAGAATGTGGCGGACACTCACCGCATGCGACAGTAGGCGGAGGCCGCTGCCGGTGACAAGGGCGCGAGGTCCAGCGCGAAGCCCTGGCGGATTGGCCCGGGTGGCCGAATTCCGCACCCTGCATTAGGCTTCGGGCCGCAATGACCAGGGAAGTCGAACCAGGCCGTCCACCGAGCGCATTCCGCCCCGTACCGCGTACGGGTGTGATCTACGTCACGGCGGAGGCCCAGCGCGCCGGTTTTCGCGCCGAAGACGCGAGCTGGTGCAACCTCGGCCAGGGCCAGCCGGAGACCGGAGCCCTGCCCGGAGCGCCTCCGCGCGTCGAATCACTCAGCATCCAGACCAATGATCAGGAGTACGCACCGGTCGCAGGTCTGTGGGAGGTGCGCGAGGCGGTGGCCGGCCTCTACAACGACCTCTTCCGGCGCGGCCTGCCGTCCAAATACAGTGCCGAAAACGTGGCCATCTCGGGCGGTGGGCGCGTCTCGATCATGCGTGCCTGCGCGGCCATCGGCCAGATCCACCTCGGCCACTTCCTGCCCGACTACACCGCGTACGAAGAGCTGCTCGACGTCTTCCGGCGCTTCACGCCGATCCCGATCTTGCTCGACTCCGAGCGCGGCTACGATTTTTCACTGTCCGAGCTCCGCCGCGAGATCGCCGGCCGCGGGCTGGGCGCGCTCCTGCTCTCCAATCCGTGCAACCCGACGGGCAAGGCGATCATGGGGCCCGAGCTCGCCTCGTGGGTGGCGACCGCACGCGAGCTCGACTGCACGCTCTTGCTCGACGAGTTCTACTCTCACTACGTCTGGCGCGACGGTCCGCCGCTGTTCAGCGCCGCCGAGTTCGTCGAGGACGTGGAGAAGGATCCGGTCGTCATCTTCGACGGCCTGACCAAGAACTGGCGCTACCCGGGCTGGCGCGTGACGTGGACGGTGGGCCCCAAGCAGGTCATCGATTCGCTGGCCAGCGCGGGCTCGTTCCTGGACGGCGGCGGCTCGCGGCCGCTGCAGGTGGCGGCACTGAACGTGCTCACCGCCGAGCATGCCCGGCAGGAAGCGCAGGCCATTCGCAGCGCCTTCCGTAGCAAGCGCGACAAGATGATCGACGGGCTGCGCCGCCTGGGCGTTCGGCTCGAACGCGAGCCGGACGGCACTTTCTACGTCTGGGGCAACCTCGCCAACCTGCCTGCGCCACTGAACACGGGCGAGGGCCTGTTCCGCGCAGCGCTCGCCAAGAAGGTCATCACCGTGCCAGGCAGCTTCTTCGACGTCGATCCCGGCGGTCGCAGGGTGGGACGCGCCTCGCGCTTCAAGCATCACGCCCGCTTTTCTTTCGGCCCCGCCGAAAGAGTGATCGATACCGCGTTGGAGCGCCTGGGCGAGCTCATCACCGCCGCGCGCTAACGGACTCCCCCGCCCGCGCCCGGCGCGCTATGTTTCGTCCTCATGTCGGCGGAGCTGGAGCAGATTCGCAACTTCCGCTTCGTCTCGGAGCGCCTGGCCACCGCCGGGCAGCCCACCGAGACGCAGATCGGAATGATCGCGAGCGCCGGCTTCGACACGCTGATCAACCTGGCGCTTCCGACCTCCGATCACGCGCTGCCCAACGAGGCGCGCCTGTGCGCGCGCTACGGCCTCGAATACCTGACCTTTCCGCTCGACTTCGAGAACCCCGAGCTTGCCACGGCGCTCGAGTTCATCCGCGCCATGCGCTCGCGTGGCAAGCAGCGCGTGTTCGTGCACTGCGCGATGAACTACCGCGTCTCGGCACTGATCTACGCCTACCGCGTGGCCGTGATGCGAGAAGACGTTCGCCGCGCGCGCGAGCAGCTGCTCTCGCTCTGGCAGCCCACGGAGCAGTGGCAGCGTGTGATGGCCGACGCCGCGCGACTCTCGCTGGGCCTCGTCGGCCTGCAGAGCGAGCGACTGGTGCTCCGTGAAATCGAGCACGGCGACGCCGAGGCGATGCAGGCCTACGCTTCCGATCCCGAGGTCGTCAAGTACATGGTCTGGGGGCCGAACACGCTGGAGCAGACGCGCGCGTTCTGCGCCGGTCAGCTCGACATCCAGCGGGTGCGCGATCGGCGTGATTTCGAGCTCGCCTTGCTCGACAAGACGAACGGCGATCTGATCGGCGGCGTCGGTCTGCGCGTGCAGAACACCGTGCAGCGCGAGGGCGACATCGGCTACGTGCTGCGCCGCGAATACTGGGGCCGCGGCTTGATCGCCGAAGCGGCGCGAGCCGTGCTCGAGTTCGGCTTCGGCGTGCTCGGTCTGCACCGCATCTACGCCACCGCCGACGCGCGCAACGCCCAATCCATGCGGGTCATGCAGAAGCTCGGCATGAAACATGAGGGCACGTTGCGCAAGAACTTGTACCTCCGCGACGCCTACCGGGACACTGTTTTGTATTCGGTCCTGGAAGAGGACTTCTGGGCTGCCGGTCAGTAGCGCGTGGGTAACGCGAGAGCACAACAGGGTCCGTGGCGAGCGCTACCTTGCCGCTACCCGCGCGAGCGCTCGACCGTCGTGTTCGCCAAAACTACTCAACTACCCCAAGGTCGCTCATCGTATAACGCCGTCGGGATTGCGCGAGGCCCGCGTCAGCGGGCTGAGCTGGATCAACCTGCGGATCTTGGAACCAGCAGATCTCGATCCGCGAACGAGGGGCGGGTCACAACAAACTGACCGAACAGGCGGCGACTGCTGAAGGAACACCCGGAAGGCCAAGCGCCGCGGCTCGCAGCGCGGCGAAGGCTACTGACTGACCGTGTCGCCCGCGATGAGGCCGGGGCGCTCGTACAGGAACAGCTTGCCGTCGGCGGTCTCTTCCACGAGCTTGGCGCGCTCTTCGAAGTAGCGATAGAGCTCGTCGCCGATGCTGAGCTGTGAGGCGCCGTCGGGCGCCGATACGAGCCAGACGCGCGAGTGGTGCATCAGCACGTCGTCGAGCTCCTCACGGTTGCGCAGGATCGGGTTCGCCACCCACTTGTCGGTGTAATAGGGGCTGCTCTTGGGGTCGTAGAAGACCGAGGTGGCCAGCTGCGACTGCATGAAATAGTCGCCGCGCAGTCCGGTGTAGACCTGGAACGGAAACGGCGCCTGCACGATCAGGATGTCGCCCTTGCGCATGCGGTCCTTGAGCGCCTGCGCCGTCCCGCGGAAGGGAAATCCGGACAGGTCCTGACGCATCTCGTAGGGCCTGACCTCGCCCAGGAGGTGGGCCGACTCGATCGGCTTGAAGCCCCAGGGCGTGGCGACGGTGAGGTGCAGGGCCGTGACGGCCGCCAATCCCAGCGCCTGCGAAACGGTGCTGCGCGGACCGGTCAGCTTGTTGACCAGGGTAACACTGACGGCGGCCGCCGAGAGCAGCAGGCTGGGCAAGGCCAGGTACACGTAGCGCAGCGCGTAGTAGCCCAGGAACGCCGTGAGCATGAGCACGACGAGTCCGAAGAACAGATAGAGGAAGCGCAGGCTGCGCGACTCCTTGAGCAGCAGCAGACCGAGCCCCAGGGCGCCGGCGATCGTGATGTGCGCCTCGCTGAACATGCCCGTCAGGTAGAAGTAGGGATCGAAGGCGATGCCCTTGAACGCGAGCGTCGCGAAGGAGATCTCGGAGCGGCCCACGTGAATGCCGAGGTACGGATCGCGCAGCACCGTCCGGTAGGTGAGCTGCGCCACGATCACGAAGATCATGATCGCCGCCGCGATCCAGCCGTGGACGTCGAGCATCCACTGGAAGCGGCCCCAGCGCTGCACCAGGATGATCACGAAGAAACAGGGCAACAGAAAGCCCGTGCCCTCCCAGGACAGGTACGCGCCGATGAAGGTGAAAGCGAGCGCGTAGAAGACCCAGGTCTTGGGCCGCTCTTCCTCGATCAGGCGGTGCACGACCATGGTCGTGGCCAGCGAGAAGAACCCGACCTGCGAGGGGTAGAACGCGTTCGAGCCCCAGTAGATGGCCCAGGGCAAGACGGCGAACAGCAGCACCGCCAGGAAGCCGACCCACTCGTCGAACAGCTTGCGCCCGAACTGGAACATCAGGATGGCCGTGCCGGCGGCGAAGAACACCGCGGGCAGGCGCACCGCGAACTCGTTCTGGCCGAACAGGGCCATCGACGCCGCGATCGGGAACGGCACGATCTCGTAGGTCGAGATCACGAACTCGGCGTTGGCCTGGCGCAAGAACGGATAGCCGCGCTCGAGCACGCCCTGCGCGAACAGGACCATCGTGGACTCGTCCTGGGTGATCGAGTTCTTGCTGATGTTCCACAGGCGCAGCACGACCGTCAGCGCCACCAGCGCCAGGAGCAGGATGCGACGCAGGAGCGGGCTCACGTCTTCTGCTCCTGCAGCTGGCCCACGGTCTCACGCTGGCGGAAGAAGTCGTAGGCCACGAGACAGCCGAGCCAGGCCACGATGATGGCGAAGCTGACGGCCGGCAGCCAGAACGGGTAGATCCACTCGAGGGTGTGGCGCGGGTCCCAGTCGATCAGGCGGATCAGCACGAGCAGCAGGCTGGTGGCGGCGAACGGCTGGGCGTAGCGCAGCCAGGCTCGTGTATCGCGCCAGCCGCGGTTGAAGAACGAGGAGGCGGTGAAGGCCCACCCGATCAGCGCGACCAGGCCGAGAGTGACCGAGAAGTAGCCGATCTTGGAGCGGAAGCGCGGCCACCACAGGTTGCGCACCACCGCGCTCTGCTGCGTCAGCGCCGGCAGCTCGTGACGCACGTCGCCGAGCACGGATGCCGGCACACGCGCGTCCAGGTTGACCCAGCGCTCGTCGCTCGAAAAGTCGACCTGCCCGTTCTGTCCCTCGACCAAGCCGCTCACGGCCACGCGAACTGGCGGCGTGTTGCCGGCAACCTGAACCGTCACGCGGTTCTCGCCGCTGTGCAGGTACTCGGCGATGTCGAACACCCCCATCCGTCGCTCGCCGCCCGAGACCGGGCCGACGACGATGCCGTTCACGGAGAAGAAGTAGACGCCGCTCGTGGCCACGCCCAGCCAGGCGCCGCGCAAGGACGAGTCGTCGATCTCGAGCACGCGCTCGAACCCGGCGCTGGAGGCGTTGCGGTTCGGTTGCCAGATCCAGTCCCCGACCGGTCCGCGCTCGACCATGGGCAGCGGCAGCTCGGGATTGACGAACTTGCGCCAGGCGAAGGTGCCGGGCGCCATGGCCGTCGCCGGCCGCCAGTCGTAGTCACGGTAGCCCTTCTCGGACCATTCTACGGTGCCCTGCGAGCCGAGACGCTCGCGTGCCTCGCTCTTCCAGGTCGCGTCGCTGACGATCACGCGCTTCGACGAGGGCCCCTGCCACTCGAGCCGGGCGATGGCCTGCGCCGGGCCCTGGTTCGTCGTCGTCTTGCTGCGGATCCCGAGCACGTTCACGCCGACGTCGAGCATGCGCGTCACGTCGTAGACGGCCATGGGCCGGCCGCCGATGTGCTGCTCGTGGCCAATCTGCTTGCCGTTGACCAGCACCTGCAGCTCATCCACGCCCGAGACGACGATCCAGGCGCGCTTCGGCAGCTCCGGAAATGAGCACTCCTTGCGCAGGTAGAGCACCTCCGAGCCGCCCGGATAGCCCAGCCACGACGCGCTGCCGAAAGCCGGACGCAAGCGATCCGGCTGGTGAAAGCTCTGCCCTTGCTCCAGCACCCAGGCCATCAGCGCAGCGAAAATGATGAGCGTGAAGATCGCCCACGGTTCGGCGCGGCGAGCCATCAGCTGCCGGTCAGTGCCTTGAGAGCACGATAATTGTCGGCCCGATCGAGCTCACGGCAGAGGCGGTATTCGGCGCGCGCCTCGACCACGTGATCACTCGTGGTCTGAGCGTCACCGAGGGTGCAGTGGATGTCGGCGCGCACGGCGGGGTGCCCCACAC
The DNA here is from genome assembly GCA_035539475.1 of Polyangiaceae bacterium. Lineage (GTDB taxonomy): Bacteria > Myxococcota_A > Polyangia > Polyangiales > Polyangiaceae > PMG-095. The sequence goes on along the minus strand of DATLIL010000069.1, from coordinate 7,274 downwards.
GTCGATCGAGCTCCTTGAGCAGCGGAATCGCGGGCTCGGCGTCGCCGAGCGCGATGTAGGCGTGCGCGAGGTAGAACGTCGCGACGGAGTCGGGCCTGGGCGTGAAGCGCAGGTAGGCGCCGAGCGCTTCGGGGTAGCGTCGCTCCTCGGCCAGCTTCAGGCCTTCTGAAAGCCACAGCTCGCCGCGCAGGCGCTCCGCCTCGGCGACGAGCGGCAGCTCGAGGTTCGTGGCGACGTAGGAGTCGGCGTGCATGACCTCGAACAATCGCGAGCGCGCACCCTGATAGAGGTCGTCGACGTCGCCGTCGCCGCGACGAGCAGCGAGGTCGAGATCCTGCGCCAGCACACCGAGCACGTGCCGCCCGCCGCTCTGGACGTTGAACGCCATCGAGGCCTTCTGCAAGAACGGCCGCGAAGAGCGCAGCGCGGGGTTGCGCTCGATCGCTCGCGAATAGGCCTCGACGGCGGCGGCGCCGTTGCCGTGCAAGAGCTGAATGTCGCCGCTGTCCTGGTCGGACTGCGCTGCCAGCAACGTGCCGAGCGGCGGTCCGAGCACCAGCAAGCCGAAGATCGCGAGCGAGCCAGCGAAAGCCCAGTAGCGCAGCCGCTCGCGCCAGCCGCGGAACGCCATCAAGGTCAGCACCGTGACCGTCGCGCAGGCGATGTACCAGCCCCAGCCCATCATCGAGAAGCCGATGGCGAGCTGCTCGCCTGCGTTCTCGAACTCCAGCGCCGGCGTGAAGGCGGGCTCGGGGCTGACGTTGGCGACGAAATGTTGGTTGGCGTAGGCGCTGAGGACGAGACGCTCCGAGCTCTCGCGCACGTACGTCTCGATCCAGCTGACGCGCGTGAAGGCGCCCTGCAACGGAACCAGCGCCAGGAGAACGAGCGCGCCCGCGTAGAGCACGACCGCCGAGAAGCGACTGAAGATGGAGGCGACGACCCCGCCCAGCACCAGCAACTGGAAGATACGGGCCAGCGGGAGCGCCGTGACCCCGTGACGTGCCTCGAGACTGAGCGGTACGTCGCGCGCGCTGAGCGGCGCGCCGAGCGGGAACGTCAGCCACTCACCACGCGTCGCGACGAGCGCGAGCAGCAGACAGAAAACGGAGAACACGACGGGACCCGACACGCACTTGCGGAAGAGCGCGACCACTGCGGCACGCAGCGCGACCAGCCGCCGCGGCGCGGTGGCAGTGTTCGATGAGTCGTGGCCGTCGTAAGGCATGAAGGTCGGTCGATGTAGGCGTGTCTCTGCTGGGCTGTAGCACGCGGGGAGTTTCGGGACGGGTCAGTCGTCGAACCGGAGGCCGAAAACGCCGCGGCGATGGTTTCAGCTGAGGTGGATCCGCGCGGCGAGGTGGCGAAAACAAGCCTAAATTACGGCAAAACACTGCGGAGCGAAATCAGGCCCCTATTCATTTGCGCTCGATAGCGATGCCCTTCAGCGTTTCCTCATAAGGGTGCCGGTTTCCCAACTACGGTACCTATTGACACACTTGGTGACAATTGGATACTGTGTGCGCGATCGTAGCAAGGTGGAGGTGTAGAGAGCACAGCTTAGCGACCTTCGGACCACACACATGCAAGCCCACGGCGTTCCACGGCGTCAGGGGCAACAGCGGCAACAGCGGTTCGAACGTTAGGCCAGTATCACCATTCGTTCTTGGATGACCGGATCCACGGCCGGACAGCCAGCGCGGTGAAAATGGGTTGAAGTAGGAGGGGGCAGCGGAGGAGTACCTGCGCGGTCTCGATGTCACGGGAGGGATCACTCGTTCGAGTAACGACGTGGCGAAGCTCTATTGCACTTCTGCAATTCGGTAGCGGCAGCCATCTCGATGACTTCATCCACAGCCCCATTCGTTCATGTTTGTTCATGTAACGGCGCACGCCGTCGTGGACGAAGTGCGGCTTGGTGTCCGCTCGCGCCGTCTGCTTCGCAAAGAATCGACGCCGTCGTCCGAATTAGTGCTGCCGAAAAACTGGCGAAACGGCGCACGAGAGATGCTCTTCATTGCATTGATTTGACGTTTGCTCGAAGCAGATCCGTTTCTCTACGGATGAACGTCCGTACGCCACGCCATCAGTGCCGTGAGAATGGACGCCAAAAGTTCACTTCCCATCTTCCATCCAGCCTCAAAGCTGGTGCATGTTTTGTAGCTTGGCGCGACCCCAACGCGCTGCGCAGTTCGGATCAGTCGGGGATTACGGAGAACAAGGCCAAATAGCCCATGGACAACCTACAACCGCAGACCGTCGAGATCAGAGAAGCCGCTCCCAGCGGCCAGCATAAGCCCGAGAGCATTTCGATCATCTTCCCGGCCTTCAACGAGGAGGACAACATCGAGAGCGCGATAGCGGCGGCTCGCAAGGCGATGCTCAAGTTCTTTGCGCCCGACAAGATCGAGATCATTCCGGTCGACGACGGCAGCACGGACAACACGCGCAAAATCCTCGACCGCCTCGCTGCGAGCTGTCCCGACGTGCGGCCCATCCACCATGCCAAGAACAAGGGCTATGGCGCCGCACTCCGCACCGGTCTCTACGCCGCGCGCAACGAGCTCGTCTTCTTCAGCGACTCGGACCTGCAGTTCGACCTGGAAGAGATCGAGTACCTGCTCGACCACATCGACGAGTACGAGATCGTCGCAGGCTACCGCGGCAAGCGCGCGGATGCAGCGCAGCGCCGACTCAACGCCTGGGGCTGGAACATGCTGGTGCGCAGCCTGCTGGGCGTGAAGGTGCGCGACATCGACTGTGCCTTCAAGCTGTTCCGCCGCGAAGTGTTCGACACGATCAAGCTCACGTCCGTGGGCGCGATGGTGAACACCGAGCTCCTGGCGCTGGCCACGCAGCAGAAGATGCGCATCAAGGAGGTGCGCGTCAGCCACTACCCGCGCACCGCCGGCACGCAGACCGGCGCCAACCTCAAGGTCATCGCCAAGGCGTTCCGCGAGCTCTTCGCCATGTACGGCCGGCTCAAGCTGCGCGGCGACGGGACCCTGCACCTGCCGCGCGACGCGCGCATGGGCGACCTCGACCTGGCCCCGGACTCGGGCCGCTGAGAAGTATGGGACGAGCGGAGAGCCTCTACGCCTGTCTCTGTCAGGCCGCACGCCTCGACCCCGGGGCGTGCGCGCTGGTCATCGACGGGCAGGAATACACCTACGCCGAGCTCGTCGCGCGCGTGAACCGCTGCGCGGCGGGCCTGGCGAAGGCCGGCGTTCGTCCCGGCGACGCGGTCGCCGTCGCTTTCCCCAACTCGCTCGACTTCATCGTCGGCGCCTTCGCGGCGTTCGCGCTCGACACGATCCTCGTCCCGCTCAACCCGCGGTTCAAGGAAGAGGAGCTGCGGCACTACCTCCAGCTCAGCCGTCCGACGGCCCTGCTCTATCCCCAGTCGATGCAGGCGCTGATCGACACGCTCGACGTCCCGAGCGTGGTGCGTGCCACCTCCACGGAAGCGGTCAGCGTCGTGGAAGCCGCCGATCAGCCGCCCACCGGCAGCGACAAGCTGACCGGTATCTACATGTTCTCGTCGGGGTCGACCGGCAAGAGCAAGCGCGTGACGCGCACGCAGGCTCAGGTGCTGGGTGAGTACCGCGCACTGGCCGCGACCATCGCGCTGAGCGCCAGCGACCGCATCCTTTGCACCGTGCCGCTGTTTCACGCGCACGGCTTTGGCAACGCCTTGCTGGCGTCGCTGCTCAGCGGTGGCCGCCTGGTGCTGGTGACGAGCGAGTTCAACGCCCGCGCCACGATGCAGGCGCTGACCTCGCAGGCGATCACCGTCTATCCGGCGGTGCCGTTCATGTTCAAGATGCTGGCGGACACGCGCTTCCAGACGCCGCCCGACCTGTCCGCGCTGCGGCTGGCCTTCTCGGCCGGCGCGGCCCTGCCAGAGGCAGTGAGCAAGAAGTTCAACGAGGTCTTCGCCAAGCCGGTGAGCCAGCTCTACGGCTCCACCGAGACGGGTGCGATCTCGATCAACGTGCTGCACCCGCTGGACAAGCCGACCACCGTCGGGCGTCCGCTGCACGGCACGCGTATCGAGATTCGTGACGAGAACGGACGCAAGCTCGCAGCCAACGAGAACGGCGAGGTCTGGGTCGCGGCCGGCACGGCCACGAGCGCGTACGACGGCCTGGCCGACATGACCGCCGAGTGCTTCAGTGACGGCTGCTTCTTCACCGGCGACATGGGCACGCTCGATGCGGACGGCGACCTCACCATCACGGGCCGCAAGAAGCTCCTGATCAACGTCGCCGGCTACAAGGTCGACCCGCTCGAGGTCGAAGAAGTGCTCGCGCGCCATGTCCAGGTCAGCGACGTGGTCGTGATCGGCGTGGAGCACGCGGGCGCCGGCGAGAAGATCAAGGCCGTCGTCGTGCTCAAGGAGCCTGGCGCAGCAGCCTCGCAGGAGCTCATCGACTACGCGGCAGCGCACCTGGCCGAGTACAAGGTTCCCAAACTGGTCGAGTTCCGACCCGAGATCCCCCGCAGCCCACTCGGCAAAGTGCTGCGCAAGTACCTTTAGTGTCAAGGAGTCACAGGAGTCAGCCAAGCATGTTGCAGTCGTACTATTCGAGAGAAGGCACTGTCGGGAAATACGAGGTCTTCCGCTCGCGCGGCTTCTCCGCGGACTGGGTGATCGGCGCGGTCCCGCAGAAGGACATCTCGATGGGCGATCTGCCACCGTTCCTGCGCACGCTGCTGGTGGCGGACGGCACGGTGACCAAGAGCCTGGAGGCCTTCTATTGGGAGCCGATCGGCGTCGACCAGATCTGGCAGAAGCCGATGGCGGCCGAAGGCGACATCGCGTGGCTGGATACCAAGCAGGGCGATGAGGTCGTGGGCCGGCGCGTCAACCTGCGCGGCAAGGAGACCGAGACCATCTACGCGCGCGCGTTCTCCGTGATTCGCCCGCAGCACATCCCGGAAGACCTGCGCGACAAGCTGATGGCCGGCACCCTCGGCATCGGTGAGCTGATCCGGAACTGCGGCCTCGAAACCTACCGCGAGCTCCTCGAGATCGGCTTCGCCAACTCAGTCGACGGCGAGCACGTCTACCGCACCTACCGCATCGTGCTCGGTCACCAGCCCGCCATTCTGGTGACAGAGCATTTCCCGCTCGACGTCTTTCGTCGCAGCGTTTGATAGTTACGAGCGCTGCTTGCAACCGAGTTTGGCTCGCGCTAGCTGAGCCCGCGTCATGTCCAACTACGATCAGGAAACACTCGAAGCCGTCCGTGGCGCCGTCGCCCGGGTGCGCGAAACCGATCTTTCGGCGGTTGCGCCGGCGGACAACCTCAACCTCGACTCCGTCGATCGCATCGGCCTGATCGCAGAGCTCGAGAACGTGTTCGCGATCGAGCTGCCCTCCGATGCCATCGTGCCGGAGGCGTTCGAGTCGCTTTCCAGCCTGGCCACGCTGATTGCTTCGAGGCGCTGATGAGCGTCCTCAACCTGATTTCGCTGATTCAGTCGGACATCAAGCTCAAGCAGCATTGGTTTCTGAAGAACGACAGCTGGTTCAACAAGAACGTGCGGGTGTTCCTCGAGCCCGGCACGATGGGCGTAATCGTCTATCGCTTCGGACACTGGGCGCGCGAGCTCAAGGTGCCGGTGCTCAAGCACGCCATGATGCTGGGCTACGTCACGGCCAAGTCGTTCGTCGTGCTCGGCTTCGGCATCTACATCCCGTCCAAGATGAAGGTCGGGCGCGGCTTCGCCATCCACAACTTCGGCGGCATCTTCTTGCCGCGCACGACGGTGGGCGACAATTTCATCTGCTTTCAGGGCGTCACGGTCGGTCACCTGCGCGGTCAGGGCGGCAAGCCGCCGCGCCTCGGCAACAACGTGTTCCTGGGAGCCGGCGCCAAGATCATGGGTGACATCGCGCTCGGGGACAACGTCGTGGTCGGCGCCAACTCGCTGGTCGTGGGCGACGTACCCAACAACTGCACGGTCGTGGGCGTCCCCGCTCGCATCGTCTCGCGTGACACCTCCTGGATGCAGGAGAAGCTGGAAGGTCGCGGCAACAACTGGTGAGCCGCGAGAAGAGCGCGATGCAGGGCGACGTACGAAAGAAGATGGACCTCACCGGCAAGAGCGGCCTGTTCGGCTGGCTCGGCACGGTGCTGTCCGCCGGCAGCTTCAGCGTCTTCGTTTACCGCTTCGGCGCCTGGGGCAAGAACAAGCGCTTTCCGCTGATCGCCATACCCGCCAAGCTGATCTACTTCCCACTCTTCTACCTGGTGCAGGTCTTCACCGGCATCAGCGTCCAGGCCTACGCCAACATCGGCAAGCGCTTCGTGGTCCTCAATCACAGCTGCATCTTCGTCGTGGCCGAGAAGATCGGCGACGACTTCACCGTCAGCCAGGGCGTGACCGTGGGCAACGTGCGCGGCAAGAAGCGCCTGCCGGTGATCGGCAACAACGTCTACCTCGAGCCGGGCTGCAAGGTGCTCGGTGAGCTCACCATCGGTGACAACGTCGTGGTGCGCGCCAACAGCCTGGTCCTGAACGACGTCCCCAGCAACAGCATCGTCGCGGGTAACCCCGCCCGCATTCAGCCGCGCCCCGCAGAACAGACAGCAGCATGAACACCCTCCGTAACGGATTCGCGACCAAACCCCGAAAGCAGCCCCTGCGCGTGGCGATGGTCGCCGCCTGTCCCTTCCCCGCCAACCACGGCACGCCCGGAGCGATCCGCGAGCTCGCAATAGCGCTGGCCAAGCAGGGACACGAGGTGCACGTCGTGACCTATCCCCACGGCGAGGATCTGCCGGTGGAAGGCCTGCACATCCACCGTGTGTCGGCGCCCTTCTTGCGCCCCGGGGAGATCAAGATCGGGCCCTCGCTGGACCGGCTGGTGTTCGACGCGCTGATGGTGCCGAAGCTGCTCGAGGTGATCCGCGAGCACGGCATCGACGTGATCCACGCGCACAACTACGAGGCCACGATCGCCGGTGCGCTAGCCAAGTTCGCGACCCACGTGCCGCTGGTCTACAACGGCATCAACAACATGGCCGACGAGCTGCCGAGCTACGGCTTCCTGGGCTCGGACACGATCGCGCGTCTGTTCGGCAAGTTGCTCGATCATCTGGTCCCGCGCAGCGGTGACGCGCTGATCGTGCTGTCCGAGGAGCTCAAGACCTACCTCGAATCGCTGGGCATGCCCGAGGACAAGATCATCGTCGTTCCGCCAGGCGTGATCGTCGAAGACTTCTCCCACGGTGACGGCGCTCGCGCGCGGGCGCGTCATGGAA
>DATLIL010000068.1:0-3806 GCA_035539475.1 Polyangiaceae bacterium | reverse complement strand
GCCTTCGCCTTCTCCAATGGCTTCGAGGTGCTCACGGTCGACGAGGTGCGCTGGGACCTACACGCCGTGGTCAGCCAGGTCCGCAAGCTGGTGCGCAAGGGCGCGCTTTACGTCAGCGTCGACGTCGCCGTGCTCGATCCGGCCTTCGCCCCGGGGAGTGGCTTTCCGGTTCCTGGCGGGATGACCACCTGGGAACTACAGCAGATCTTGCGCGCCCTGGTTGGTGCCGAAATCGTCGGTTTCGATGTCGTCGAAATCGTGCCTGCGCACGATCACGCGTCGCTCACCGCGCTCGCTGGCGTGACGATCATCCAGGAGATCATGGCTGCGCTGGCCGATACGCGTCGTAGCGCACGTCCTGCTCCGAGCACCCACAAGGCGCTCGGTCGCCCCGGTCGTCGCTCAGCCTGATTTTTCTCGTGTTCAGCCCGCCATAACTGCGTACGATGAAAGTGCGATCAGGCGGAGGTGGCGAAGCCACGGCGCGTGAAGAACGAGTCGTGGCTTCGCCGGGACTTATGCCACGCACGACGCGGTGAACAGCTCGGCCAGCGCGCTCTCGAGTTGAGCGAGCGGCACAGGCTTGACCAGGTGCAGGTCGAAGCCAGCTGCGCGCGTGCGCTCGAAGTCCGATTCGTGGCCGTAGCCCGAGATGGCGATCAGCTTGAGCTCGTGCTGTGCGAAGTGCGCCTTGAGGCGAGGACCGAGCTCGCAGCCGTCGATGTCGGGCAAGCCGAGATCGAGCAACGCGACGTCGGGCCGGAAATCTTCGGCGAGACGCAGCGCGGCGCTGCCGTCGAGCGCCACCTCGACGCGATGCCCGCGTTCGCGCAGCGAGTCGGCGAAGAGCGTTGCCAGGTCGAGGTTGTCGTCGATGACCAGGATGTCGAGCGCTCTGCCGGCGCGAGGAAGCTTCCCGCGCACGCCCGTGTTTGGCGCCGCGCGAGTTGCCGATAGGGGCAGCTCCATCTCGAACGAGCTGCCGCAGCCAGGGCCGTCGCTGAACACGCGCAAGCGGCCGCCGTGGAGCTGAACCAGGCTGTTGGCGATGGTCAGCCCCAAGCCCAGGCCGCCGTGCGCACGCGCCCTGGACTGCTCGCCCTGCACGAACAGGTCGAAGATGCGCGAGCTGAGCTCCTGCTCGAGGCCGATGCCGTCGTCGCTCACCGCCAGCGTCACGCTCGTGGCGTTGCTCGTGGCCTCGACCACGATCTGACCGCCCGCCGGCGTGTACTTGGCGGCGTTGCTCAGCAGGTTGACGACGACCTGCGTCAGGCGCTGCTGATCGCCGTCGACGAGGAGGCCGGCTTCCGCAACCTCCAGCGTCAGCTGGTGACCGTTCTGGTGCACGAGCGGCATGACGATCTCGAGGGCCTCCCTCGCGACACGACCGAGCTCGACCGGGCGGCGCCTGAGCTCCAGCTTGCCGCTGGTGATACGCGCCACGTCGAGCAGATCGTCGATCAGGTGCATCAGGTGCTGGGCCTGACGCTCGATCACATCGCGTTCGGCGTCGAAGGTGTCCGGTGCCCGCCGCGCCATCAGCTCCGTGGCGACCAAGATCGGGGCGAGCGGGTTTCTGAGCTCGTGGCCGAGTCGGGCCATGAACTCGTCCCTGCTCAGGCTGGCCAGCTCCGCGCGTTCACAGGCGCTCCTCGCCGTCTCGTAGGCTCGGGCCAGATCCTCGTAGGCGTGCGACAGGTCGCGCTCGGCGCAGCGCCGCTCGGCCGCTTCGTGACTGAGGGCCGCTCGGCTCTGCCAGAGCTCGGCCGCCATGCGCCCCTGCCCGAGTCTCTCTCCGGCGTCACACTGGACATGCTGATGCGCGTCGCACACCCGGCGAAAGACCGAACAGGAGCCGTCACCGGCGAATTCATCCAGCGAGTACCCGCAGAGGAGCTCGACGGGCTGCTCCTTGAGGACCTCGCTCCACAAGGTCTCGAGTGCGAGGCAGCTCTCGACGTCGCCAGTGCGAAGGAGCTCGTCGACCACCTCGCCGTACGCTCGGCCCTTCTTGTAACGCTCGAGGCCGCGTCGCAGCCGCTGTCCGAGCCGTGCCTCGAAGACGGAAGGCTCCACCTTACCGGTCTGGACCAGGGCTGCCGCGAGCGAGCGCGCGTCCTCCAGCGCAAGCTGTCCGGCGCCGACGCGTTCGCCCTCGCTCACGCCGAGCGCGCTCAGTGCATCACAGATCGCCTCGAGGTGAGGGCGCGTGGCCAGCGCCATCACGAAGCAGCCCGCGTCAAGGCCTTCCTTCAGGAAGCTCGCGATCTGCTCCGCGGGGTAGGCGGCGCGCTCGAAAAAGCGAACGCCATGCTGCCCCTCGGGAAACTGTTCCACAACCCCCAGCTTATGCCGGGTAAATCATGCCCGCAACGCGCTCAGGCTGGGGAAGATGCCCCACCGGTGACAGGCCAGCGGCAGTCTTCCAGCGCTCGAGATCTTCTAGCGCGCGCGTCGCCACTGCCTCGTACTTCGCGCGCTTCTTCAGCCGTGTGCCCTCGTACGGAGAGATGTGTGAAAACGTGATGTTCGACGGCTGATAGTCGTGCGGATTGCGCCCGAGCTGTGCCAGCAGGCCGCCGTGCGCGGTGGTAGCGGGCAGCGCCTTGGGCTCGCGTCCAGCGAGTCTCTCGGCGATGAAATAGGCAGCCAAGAAGCCGCTGGCCGCGCTCTCCACGTAGCCTTCCACGCCGCTGATCTGCCCGGCGAAGTACACCCCGGGCTCGTCCTTGAGCTCGAGCGTCTCGTTCAGCAGCTTGGGCGCGTTCAGGAACGTGTTCCGGTGCACGGCGCCATAGCGATAGAACTCGGCGTTCTCCAGGCCGGGGATCATGCGAAAGACGCGGTCCTGCTCGCCCCAGGCCATGCGTGTCTGGAAGCCGACCAGGTTGTACGCCGTCTGCGCTTCGTCTTCGGCCCGGAGCTGGACCACCGCGTGCGGCCAGCGTCCCGTCTTCGGATCGGTCAGACCAACGGGCTTCATCGGTCCGAACGCCAGGGTCTTCTCGCCGCGCTCGGCCATCACCTCGATCGGCAGGCAGCCCTCGAAGTAGCGCACGTCCTCGAATGACTTCGGCTCCACCTTGCGCGCGGCGACGATGGCCTCGACGAACGCCTTGTACTCGCTCTCCGTCAGCGGGCAGTTGAGGTACGCCTGCTGCTCCTCGACCGTCTCGCCATTGTCCCAGCGCGAGGCCCTGAACACCTTGTCGAAATCGATCGACTCGGCGCTGACGATGGGCGCGATGGCGTCGTAGTAAGCGAGCGCGCCGCTGCCGACCCGGACCTCGATGGCCTTGGCCAGCGCGTCGCCCGTCAGCGGTCCGGTCGCGATGATCAGGGGCCGCTCCGCCGGGATGGCTTCGACGAGCTCTGCCTTGACCTCGATCAGCGGGTGCGTGCGCACCCACTCCGTCATCTGTTCGGCGAAGCGCTCGCGATCGACGGCCAGCGCACCGCCGGCCGGAACCTTGGTGCGCTCGGCGGCTTGCATCACGAACGAGCCGAGCCGTCGCATCTCCTCTTTCAGCAGGCCGACGGCGTTGGACAGCGCCGCGCCGCGGAAGGAGTTGGAGCAGACGAGCTCGCACAGCCGATCGCTGGTCTGGGCCGGCGTTCTCGCCAGCGGCTTCTGCTCGATCAGGCGCACGCGAATGCCGCGCGCCGCAAGCTGCAACGCTGCCTCGCAGCCAGCGAGTCCAGCGCCGATGATTGTCACCTGTGTCGTGGCCATGGAACCTGTTTTGGGGCTGGGGCGCCGAAACCTGGGGGTGGGGCCCCAATCAATTCACTTGATTGGGGCC
>DATLIL010000067.1:0-2829 GCA_035539475.1 Polyangiaceae bacterium | reverse complement strand
AAACATGGGTTTCTGTAGCAGTTCGTTCCACCATGGGTCCGCTCCTTGGGAGCCTGACCTTTAGTTCGCGGCAGCGCCTGGCAGGGAGTGACCCCTGGGTCACCCCCATTCCAGCTTCTCGGGTGCGCCGCTGGTGCCATCACCAGCGCTGCCAGGATCGAAGCCCGTGGAAAGGGCGCGTCCTCGATGACTTCTCGGGCACGCGTGTTGCTCCTTCTCGGGATGTCGTGCCGCTCTCGAAGCAAAGAAGAGTAGGCCCGCGCCGCGCACTTTCCGCGGCCCTGGCCCTGGCCCTGGTCGGCGTGGCGTCGGCTCTCCTCGTCACGTGCAGCCAGTACTGGTACGGCGCGAGCGACGCCAATTTCGCGCTCGCCGAGCAGCGTGAGGCGCGCGGTGGTGAGCTCTACGGGCGGGAGTGCGCGGGCTGTCACGGTCCCCGCGGCGAGGGTCTGGCCTCGAACCCGCCGCTCATGGGTCCCGGCGCGCTGCGCACGTACGTCCACCAACCGACCTCCACCATCAGCGGTACCCCGGAGCGGGTGAGAGTGGACGGCGTGAACATGGATCGGCTGCCGTTCTTCACGGCGGACGATCTCTATGACTACGTGGCCCATCACCGGCGCTGGGTGAGCCACTGCTGTCACGTGCTACTCGCGAGCGACGAATACTGGGAGATCGTGAGCTACATTCTCGTCGGCCACGGCTCGAGAGTCCCACCCGGCGGAGTGCACCCGTACAACGCCAGCGCGGTGACGATCAAACCGGTAGCGCGAGCAGCGGGAAGTTCTGCACCTTAGAGAAGGGCCACAGCGAGGCGAACTTCACTCGCATTTGTCCGGCAGCGTGACGCCCTGCTCGCCCGCGATGGCGACGGCCGTCTTCTTCGCGGCGACGCAGTGTCGGTCGCGGCCAGTCGCCAGCAGGCACGAGAGCGCTAGCTGGTCGGCGCGGGCGGCGAGCTCCGTGCAGCACTCGATCAAGGCCACGCAGCCGTCGCCTGCCGGCGGCCATACCGACTTGCCGTTGCGATTGACCGCGTACTTCCCGAGACCCTGGCCGTCGTTGCTGCCCAGCGTGTACTGGTCACCCGAGTTGGCGACCTCCTTGACGAGCTGACTACCTATGGGGCCACCTCGCGAGCTGCCAGCGCCCGAGGACTCGCTGGTCTTACCTGGCGGCGACGTTGGCTCGGACGTCGCCGGAGTCGAGGCGCAGGCGACGCTCACCAGACACAGCGCAGTCAGGAAGGGGCGTTGGCTCATCCCTGGTTTCGTGGTGGCGCGACGCGCAACTTAGCAACGCGGCTCCGTGTGATTTCGCGCGGCGCACACTGTCGGTCGTTGTGAGTACGAAGCAATTCTCGGCACAGATATTTGCCGCCGGATCAAGACATCGTCGTCGACGGTGTTTAGGTTCGGGCCGGCATGGCGAGGTTGATCGAGCTTGCCGCGCGCGGCGGCATGGGGCCAATCGCGATAGCTCTGGGCGTGGTTGCAGCGTGCTCGAGCATGGAGTTCACGGCCCCGGACGACGTCGCACCCGATAGCGCGCTCGCGCAAGGGGGCACCACCGCGGACCCTGCGCCAAAGGGCGCGTCCGGCGGCAGCGACCCCGAGTCACCGTCGACAGCGGCCGGCGGCGCATTGACCGCCGGCGGACACAATCAAGGTGGCGCCAGCGCAACGATGGGGGGCACTGGCGGCAGCGCTGGAACGGGGGCCACGGGTGGCGCTGGCACGGGTGGTGGAGCGGACGGCGGCGCGGCGGATGGCGGCAGCCCGGCGCAGGTCGGCTTCGATTGCACCGAGCGCGGCGGTCAGCAGTTCGGCGAGCACTGCTATATCGAGAAGCGCGACGTGAGCTGGAACGCTGACGTCGCCAGCAGCGAGTGTTACCAGCTCGGTCTGGCTTACGACGCGCAGGCCTACCTGCTCGTGATCGACAGTGCAGAGGAGCAAGCCTGGGTACTCAGTGCATGGGTAGCGCCAACGGAGCTGACCTCGGACATCTGGCTCGGCTTGCGCTGCTCGGAATCGGAACACCCGGACGCCGTCGAGTGCGGCTGCTGGAGCTGCGACGACTCCACTCGCGCTAACTGGAGCTGGTTATCCGGTGGCAGCTACGCTGACGGCTGGAAAGTGAACGATCCCGACGGCGACGGCCGTTGCGCAGCGCTCTTTACCGATCCCCTCACCGGCACCGGCTGGGTCGATCGCGATTGCGCGGCCACGAGCGTGCAACAAGGCGTCACGCGCACCTACCGCGTGATCTGCGAAATCGAGCCCTAGGCCGACGCGATTCGCAATTTCCAGTTAGGTCTGTTCCTCGAAGTAGATTCCGGCAGAGCGAATCCGGTCGATGACCAAGGTCAGATCGGGCGAGAAGATGCTTTGGATGTTCCACCGTTCCTTCGCTTCGGCGATGGTGATGGTTTCGCAGGCGATGGCCTGCTGCGGCTCCCAGGAGACGTATTCGCCACGCCGAACTCGGGTGAAACCGGCCATGGCGAAGGAGAAAATGGTCGGGCAGAAGCTGTCCACCTCGGCCCGCCTATCCGCTGGGCAGAAGATCCAGGCCTTGTTGCCCGGGCTGCACGAAGGCTCCAGCTCTCGTAGAACATCCGGTTCCACATCGCCGGCTCGCACGCGAACTGTCCTGACCCGTGGGAAAAGATGGATGCTCACCTCGTCGAAGTCGGCGGCGAAGAGCACCTTGTCCTCGATGTAGCCGTCCCTGGGCCGAGTCGTGCTGCTCTCCCAGTCGGCGCTATGCCAGAACGTGCTCGGGTGAAACCGGAGGTCCTGGCGAGGTTTGGTGACCTTGTAGAGC
>DATLIL010000066.1:0-1674 GCA_035539475.1 Polyangiaceae bacterium | reverse complement strand
CTCCGGGCACGCGTAACGTGCGAGAGGAAGCGACTCGATTCAGGGACACGCCCCGAGCTTCAGCGCAACGCAGGTTGCGCCGAAACGGATGGAGCGCACGCACAGAACTGTGCGTCCGGGTGCTCGATCCGTGCGCTCTAGCACTACTTAGCCACATTTTATGGAGGCGTGAGGAGGCGCATCACCCCTCGGCACGACGTGCAGAGCAATGGCGCAACGATGCGGTGGATGACGTGCCTGCGAATCGCGGGCAGCGTCGGCCGATGCGTCGTGTCGTTACGCCGCGGATTTATTTTCGATGAGCCGCAGATGCTGAAGGAACGCGAAGGCGATCATCGTGAGCACAGCATGGTGATGGAGGCCGAACCAGGATCGTCCTTCGAAGTGATCCAGTCCGAGTTCCTCTTTCATCTGCTGGTGTCCTTGCTCGCAGGCCCAGCGCGCCTTGAGCGCGCCAACGATCTGCTTGTCCGACTCCGACGCGGGTAGGTTCACGAGCGAGAACTTCTTGTCGCCGTTCTCGAGCCGCTCGCACACGAGCCACGCGGGATCACCGGGGAGGTGAACGCCGTCCTTGGCTTCGTCGCCGTCGGCAGGACGCACGCGCACGATGGCGAAGTCTCCGCTGAGTTTGCCTTTGGTGCCCTCGCGCCACGTGACTTGCCGAAACCGGCCGTACTGTTCGATGAATCGTTCGGCGGAGTACGGAGCCGCATCGACCTTTGGGTGGACGCGTGGCCGGCCTACCCTCTTGCCCCCGGCGGGCATCCACACCTTCACGTCCGCGGGGTACATGTTCTGCGTCGAGAGGATCCCGACTGCCCAAGCGAGAGAGCGCGCAGTCAGGCCCTGCCGAAACTCGGCGCACATTCCGTAGCCGGCGTCAGCCAGGACGCATCCGAAGCGGACTCCAGCGGCACGGACCCGATCGATCTCATCAAGCGCGATCTTCCACTTCGGTCGATAGACGATCTCGGGCGGAACCTTCGCCCGCTTGCAACGCTCCAAATCTTTCGTCCACGTCTGCGGCAGGTAGAGCCGGAGAGCGAGCGGAGCCGGCAGGTCATCCTTCGCCAGCGTCAAGGAGACGAGGCATTGGCAGTTGGCCTGTTTCCCCAGCGCCCCGCAGTACTGATGAGCAACGCCAACCGACTTGCTGCCCTTCTTCGGCAAGCTGGTGTCATCGACAATCAGGAACGACGACTCTCCGCCGAGCATCTCGTCGACCTTCTGACAGAGCACCTCCTCCACGGGCTCCGGATCCCAACATGACGTCGATACGAAGTGTTGGATCTGCTCGACGTCCTTCGGCGCGACACGAAAGCTGATCGGCTGCATGCTTTTGCGATCGCCAGGGAGAAGCAGTCCCAAGATGTAGAGCGGCGCCCAAACCCGTCGCCGCTTGTCGCCGAGCGCGTCGAGGAACGGCTCAAGCCAGCGGTCGAGACGCTTCTGCCAGCCGGTCGCCGGTTTCATGCCTCGCCATAAAATCCATCTGGCGCCGGATGGAAAGAAAAATGTGGCTAAGTAGTGCTAGGGTGCGTCCCTATTCTGGTCGAGTCTAATGAAAGGCCGAGAGCCGAGAGCGTGCCGTGCGCGTGCCCGTTGCCCGATTCTTTTCAGGGTAACCGTACGGGCGACGGCCTGAACGACGGATCTGGCCGCGGCTCGTGA
>DATLIL010000065.1:0-4081 GCA_035539475.1 Polyangiaceae bacterium | reverse complement strand
GTCGATGAAGACCCGCGCCAAGAAGGACGGCGACGGCTGGGTGCTCTCCGGCACCAAGATGTGGATCACGAACTCACCGTTCGCGGACCTCGCGGTCGTCTGGGCCAAGGTCGGGGACGGCGAGGCCGACAGCATCAAGGGGTTCGTCGTCGAGCGCGGGGCCAAGGGCTTCGAAACGCCGCGCATCCACGGCAAGATGAGCCTGCGCTCCAGCGAGACCGGCGAGATCGTGCTCGACGAGTGCCGCGTGCCGGCCGAGAACGTGCTGGAGAACAAGCCGGGGCTGGGCGCGCCGCTACGCTGCCTCAACGAGGCCCGCTTCGGCATTGCCTGGGGCGCGGTCGGCGCGGCGCGAGCTTGCCTCGACGCGGCGCTGGCCTACACCTGCGAGCGCGTGCAGTTCGGCGTCCCGATCGCGCGCAAGCAGCTGGTGCAAGCCGAGCTCGCTGACATGGCGAGCGAGCTCGCAGCCGCGGAGCTGATGGTTCATCACTTCGCACGCCTGAAGAAGCAGCACGGCAAGCTCCTGCCGGAGCAGGTCAGCCTGTGCAAACGCAACAACGTCGCCAAGGCCCTCGACATCGCGCGCCGCTGCCGCGCCCTGCTCGGCGCCAACGGCATCCTGCTCGAGTACCCGGTGATACGGCACGCCCTGAACCTCGAGAGCGTATTCACCTACGAAGGCACACACGAGATTCATACTCTCGTCATCGGGAAGGCACTCACTGGTGAAAATGCCTTCTGAAACAGGCCGGAATCGCGCCCGTTCATCCACAATTAGGGGATTGCCTGTGGATAACGCTGCGCGATATGCCTCGTTTTGATACGCAGTGTGGCTTATCGGCGCCGCTGGGAAGAAAGACCCATGCCGACCACGAACACCTCCGAGCTCTGCGTTCGAGTGGCTTCGGGGCGGATCACCTGGCTGCGCTCGTAGGCGGCGCCGACGGCCTGGCGCGCCTGCTGGAAGTCGCCGCTCATGAAGATCTTGGCCACGAAGTGCGAGCCGGGTTTGCCGAACGCCTTGGCCACTTCGAGCGCCCGCATGAAGAGCTCGAAGCTCAGTGCCTGATCGCGCACCTTCGAGCCCGAGGTGCTCGGCGCCATGTCGCTCAACACGACGTCGTAGGGGGCGTGGCGGGCCAGGACCTCGCTCTCGAGGCTGAGCGCGTCGCCCTGGAGGACCTCGACGTGCGGCGGAAAGCTCTGGCTGATCTCGGAGAGGTCGATGGCGAACACCTTGCCCGACGCGCCCACGCGCTGGGCGGCATAGAGCGACCAGGACCCGGGCGCGGCGCCGAGGTCGATCACGTGCTGCCCGGACCTGAGCAACTTCACCCGGCGATCGATCTCCTCGAGCTTGAACACGCTGCGTGCGGGAAACCCCTTGGCCTTGGCGGCGCGAGTGTGGACGTCGGCGCCGGCGTAGGGATTCTTGCGCTTGCTCATGGGGCTAGTCTCCCAGGGTCACTAGCACGCTCTTGCTCGGCACTGGTCCATCCGGCAGCGGCGGACAGTCGAGCGGCGACGGGATGTCCTTGAGCTGCTGCACGTTGCGGCCCGCGCGTCCCGCCGCGTCACGCACGAGCTTGCGCAGCTTGCCCTGCGAGGTGCCTCGATGGTTGGTCACCGCCAGCAGGCGGCCACGCGGCGCGAGCAGGCGCAGCGCGAGCTCGGCGAGCCGACCGTAGTCCTTCTCGGCGCTGAAGGCCTTGCCGCCGCCTTCGCTGGAGAAGCTCGGCGGGTCGAGGATGACGAGGTCGAAGCGCTCGCCGCGAGCCCCAGCGCTGCCGAGCCAGGCCACGGCGTCCGCCTGGACGAAGGCATGCGCGTCGGGCTCGAGCCCGTTGAGGCGGAAATTGTCGCGCCCCCATTCGAGCGCGCGACCCGAGAGGTCCACGCTGGTGACCCGCCGAGCGCCGCCGAGCGCCGCCGCCACGCTGAAGCTGCACGTATAGGAGAAGAGGTTGAGCACGCGAGCTCCGCCGGCGAACGAGCGTACGCGCGACCTACTCTCGCGCTGATCCAGGAAGAGCCCCGTGCTCAGGCCGCTGCCGAGCTCGACCCAGAGCTTGGTCCCGCGCTCGTCGACCGCGAAACGCTCCGGGGCCGGCTCCCCCGCGATCGGAGCGGGCGGCGCCAGCTCGACGTGATCGGCTCTGCGCAGATCCGTGCGGGCGCGGCGCTTCAGGTACACGCCGCGCGCGCCAAGCGCGACGAGCTCGGCCGCGAGCTCGGCCTCGAGCTCTTCTGCCGCCGCGCTCGCCAGCGAGAGCACGGCGTGCTCGCCGTAGCGATCGATGGTCACACCGGGCAAGCCGTCGGCGGCGTCGTTGACCAGACGAAAGCAGTCGCTCTCGCCGGCGAGCGGCGCGCGCAGACAGCCGGCGTCGCGCAGCGCGGCGCGGCACTCGGCGAGCGCGCCGAGCTCGAAGGCGCGCCCCGCGAGTGCGCGCTCGAACAGCTCGGGGCGAGGCGCGCTGAAGCTCTTGCCGTCCGGCAGCACGAGCGTGCTGGCATGGAGCATCAGGCGCGGCGCCAGAGCGCGGCGTCGATCGCCGTAGAGCTCGTCGCCGGCTATCGCCGCGAACGACGCCGCGAGCTGCACGCGGATCTGATGAGTGCGCCCCGTCTCGAGCTCGATCTCGCACAGGCCGAGCGAGCCGCGACGTTCGAGCAGCGTGACCCGCGAGCGCGCGAGCTTGCCGCCGTGTCGAACGACGCGCGTCTCGCCCCGCTCGGTGAGGAGCTGGTGCTCGAGCACGGTGGGAACGCCGACCCGGAGCGGGCTCTGGCCGAGCTCGACCACGGCGACGTAACGCTTCTTGGCGCCGCCCGCCGCCAGCAGAGCGTTGCCGGCGGGGCTGCGCGCGAAGGCCATCACGCCCGAAGTGCCCACGTCGAGTCGCTGGTGGACGCCGAGATAGTCGGGCTGGCCACGCTCCCGGAGGACCTCCTTCAGGCGGGTGACGAGGTCACCCCCGAGCGCGCTGTCGCCGCCGTGGACGACGAGGCCGGCGGGTTTGTCCACGACCAGGAGGTCCTCGGTCTCGGCTACCAGCCGAGCCGCGGGAAAACTCGCCAGAAGCGGCTCGAACGCCATCCTGGAGCCGCGCCCTAGCGTCCGCTGAGGGGGCCGTCAAGAACGAGCTCGCCCGCGACGCTTGACGGGCTTCGTTCCGGGTGCATAATGCCGCGCCTTCCACCCGGACCCCCCGTCATGGCGACAGCGACCCTTTCCAAAATCTCTTCTCTCGAGAACGGCAGCCTGCGCAAGGATCTGCCCGAATTCCGGGTCGGCGACACCGTCGCGGTCCACTACAAGATCCTCGAGGGCGACAAGCTCCGCGTGCAGGTCTTCCGCGGAGTCGTCATCAAGCGCCACCGTGCTGGCGCCCGTTCCACCTTCACGGTGCGCAAGGTGAGCTTCAACGTCGGCGTCGAGCGCATTTTCTTGCAGCATTCGCCGCGTATCGAGTCGATCGAAGTGACCTCGCGCGGCGTCGTGCGTCGGGCTCGTCTGTTCTACCTTCGCAACCTGGCGGGCAAGGCTGCTCGCGTTCAGGACGAGAAGGATCGCTGAGTCGGGCAGTCCCGGGCTGAAACCCGCGGAGTGCCACACAGCGTGCCGAAAAACGGCTATGCTCCCGCGTGCTTGCCGGTAACGTCCGGCTAGCGACCTTGCCGGAGCCCAGTCCATGATCGTCTGCGCGCGGTGCGGCGCCCAAAATCAGCCCACCAACAAGTTCTGTCTGTCCTGCGGAGCGCCCATGCCCGCGGTCGCGCCGCCGCCTCCAGGCGGAAGCCCGCACGGCCCTCCCCCCGGGCACGCGCCACCTCCAGGTCATGGAGCCCCTCCGGTCCACGGGCCGCCACCCGGCCATGGGCCGCCGCCCGGCCACGGGCCGCCACCCGGCGGGTACCCGGGAGCTGCCCCTGCTCAGCAGCCGCCCTGGGGTCACTACGGACCGCCTCCCGGAGGAGGACCGCCGCCGGGCGGCGCACCTCCCGGCTATGGAGCTCCACCGCAGCAGGCTCCAAACCCCCACCAGGGCCACCAGGGCTCGAACCCCGGCGGTTG
>DATLIL010000064.1:0-5633 GCA_035539475.1 Polyangiaceae bacterium | reverse complement strand
CTCTCGCCGCACACCCTGTCGGCCTACGGGCGCGATCTCGCCAAGCTGCTCACTTACGCCGAAAAGCAGGGAATTTCGCGCGCCCACACGCTCGATCTTGGAGCCGTGACCGGCTTTCTGGGGGAGCTTTCGCGCGCGGGCCTGGGCGCTCGCAGCGCTGCGCGTCACCTGTCGGCCCTGCGCGGCTTCGCCAAGTTCCTGGTTCGCGAGGGCGTCCTGCACCAGGACCCCACCACCCTCGCCGCCCGGCCACGCTTCGGCCGGCGCCTGCCGCGCGCGCTCTCGGAAGCCGAGATGCTCCGACTACTCGAGACGCCCAACGTCACCAGCACGCGCGGCTTGCGCGATCGGGCCATGCTCAGCCTGGCTTACGCCGCAGGCCTGCGCGTCAGCGAGCTCGTCGGTCTGCGACTCGGCGACGTCGATCTCGAGCGCGGTATCGTGTCGGCGCTGGGCAAGGGCGGGAAGCGACGACTCGTCCCCCTCGGAGACATCGCGCTGTCTCACCTCGAGCAGTACCTCGCCGCACGCAGCGCCGAACCGAGCAAGCGGCCGACTCGTCGCCGCGACGCGACCATCCTCTTCAACTCTCCCCGCGGTGGCGCCCTGACCCGGCAGGGATTCTGGAAGATCGTGGGCCGGTACGCGCGAGCCGCCGGCATCCGAGGTGGGGCACACCCCCATCAGTTGCGGCATTCTTTCGCCACGCACCTGCTCTCGGGTGGCGCAGATCTACGCAGTGTGCAGACCATGCTGGGCCATTCCAACGTGGCGACGACCGAGATCTACACACACGTCACTCGCGACCACGTACGGAGCGCGCACCGTCGCTCCCATCCCAGGGCCTGACCTGGGGACCTGGGGGCCCCGGGGCCTAGGGGTGCGTCGGAGCCCGAACTACGCTAAATCGGGGTCCGGTGTTCTTCTCGATCGCGCCGCCCCGAAGCGCCATGACCCCCGTGGTCGTTGAGGTTCCGCACGCCGGGCTCGGCGTCGACGCTCTGGCGCTCGGCACGCTGGCTGCCCCGGCCCGTTCGCTCGCACAAGACGCCGACCTCTACGTCGACGAGCTCTACGCGGATGCGCCGGACGAGGGGGCCGCGCTGCTCGTGTCACACGTCAGCCGCTACGTGTGCGACCTGAACCGCTCCGAAACCGACGTCGACGCTCAGGCCGTGGAGGGCGGCCGCGCGCGTTCGGCACCCCACGGCATCATCTGGCGGGCCACCACGGAGAACCGCCCTGCCCTCGTCGCACCGCTCACCCGCGCGGAGTACGAGCGGCGGATGACTCTCATCTATCGCCCTTACCACGCCGCACTGACGCGCCTGATCGGCGAGCGTGTGGCCCGCTTCGGCTATGCCGTCGTGCTGTGCGCCCACTCGATGCCGAGCCAGGGCCGGGACGGCCACGCCGATCCGGGCGCCAGCCGCGCCGACGTCGTGCCCGGGAGCCGCGGACGCACCAGCGCGGCCGGAGCGATCATCGATCTACCCGAGGAGTTAGCGTCCAGACGAGGCTGGAGCGTGGCGCACGACCAACCCTACCGGGGTGGTTTCTCCACATCGCACTACGGCCGTCCCATGACTGGAGTGCACGCGCTGCAGGTGGAGCTGTCGCGCAGGCTTTACATGGACGAACACTCGCTCGCCAAGAAGACCAATCATTTCAATGAAGTGCGTGGTTATTGCCGCGATCTGGTGTCCAGCCTCGGGACCCTGTCGCTCAAGGGCTAGAGGCGTTGGCCTCTCGATTCGCTGTCACCCGTCAGCTAGAGTGAAAGTCGCTCGCTAACGAATGTCTCGCTTCTCTTCCGTCGTTCCGAGCGACCCCTCGCATCCGCGGCCCCGCTCCAAACCGCGACGCGATCGGCCCCTGCTCGCTTCCGAGGTCCTGCGCGAAGACGCGGCACCCTTGCAACCGGGACGGACTGGGGCGCGTGTCTGGCTGGCGGTAGCGGCTATCGTCTTGGCGGGTCTCGGCTGGGCCTTCCATCGCGGGGCGGGCGCGCCAGGCGCCGAATCGGCGCTGCTTTCGTTCGTTGCCGCCGGCACGTTCTCCGCGATTGCAGTGCTGCCATTCCCCTACGGGGTGCGGGCGCTGCTTTCCCTGCTCGTGGCGGCCGTCGCCATGTTGCTCGGCCTGCGGGGGACGGGCCCCCTCGCCGGGCTCGCGATCGACGGCGGCATCGGACGCGACGTGACACGGTTGGCAGCCGTGGTCGCCCTCGCCGCGGCCCTGATGTTTCGTGCCCGCTACGCGGAATTCACTCGCTCGCGTGCGCTGCTGCTCGCTGCCTTTGCGGTCGCCATGCCCTTCGTCATCGCTGAAGTTGCACTGGTGGGCGACATGGGCGTGGCCCTGTCTCTGCGCTCGTGGGCGGCCCTCAATGCGCTCGTCGTGATCGCCTGCCTGCTCGGGCTGATGCCCGCCGCGGCGGGGATCGGCTCGGACGCCCTGGCGGGGCTGGTCCTCGTGCTGGTCCCCGGCGAAATCGCCATCCGGGCCTGGACGCCCCTGGCGGGCCCCGAAACGGGTCATTTCACCTACCCTCTAACCGCCGTGGCCTTCACCGCGGTGTGTCTCCCGGCCAGTTTGGGCCTGTTCCAGCTCCTGTCCGCCGCGCTCGCCCCCGAAGCCAGGGCCGAAAGCGAACGACGATCCGCGCCCTAGTCCTTGAACAGGCGGGCAGCCTGCGCTAGGGTCCGCGCCCTCCCATGGCCCGCAGCGAAATCACCGGTAAACGCAAGCTTCACGCGCGCAACGTCTCGCACTCGAACATCAAGACGATGCGCTGGCAGCATGTGAACGTGCAGCGGCGCAGGCTCTGGGTTCCCGAGCTCGGCCGTCACGTCACGATCAACGTGACCACGAGCGACATCCGGACGATCGACAAGATCGGCCTGATCGCTTTCGCCAAGCGCCACAACTACAAGCTGTCGTGAGCCATGGCGCCGCGTTGGTCAGCGCTTGGCGCTGACCAACCGCGAGCGCGGGTCGCGACGAATCGACAGACGACCGGGCGACGGCGTACCGAGGTCCAGATGGACGGAGCCAGGCTCCGCGATGACCTCGACGGCGCCGCTCCCCTCTCCGCGCACGATGGCGAGCGGAGCTGGTGACGAGAGGCGCCTGCCCGGCGCGATGCGCGGCACCCCGCGCTGAACCGGAATGGCTCCGATCGGCGCCGTGACGCCAAGCTCGGGCACGGTCAGGCCGGTGTCGATCACGCGGTACGCCAGCGCCACGAAGCGACCGTGAGCATCGACTGCGATGATGGCGTGCCCCTGGCCGAGCTCCGATTGCGGCGGAGCCGGCTCGCTCGCCCAGGCTGGTTCGAGCCAGCGGCGGTTACCATCCGAACGTTCCGCCGCCGCCCCGTCGACTTCCGCGGGCGCGCCGAAGTCGGTCGGTGTGAGCATGCCGCCCTGACTGGCGGCGGCCAGACGCAGCATCGGCTGCACGAAGCCTGGCTCGCTCAACGCGATGGGACCGACTCCCGCGATCCGGCCGAGCAGCGCGGCACGAGCAGGTGACTCGGCTCGCTCCGCTGCGGCGATGCCGTGGCGCACGAGCGGCGCCAGCGAGAGTCCCGACTCGTAGACGATCGCCACGGCCAGCGCCGCGATCGACGTCGGCACGGCGATGCGCGCCGCCGTCGGGATCTCTGCGCCGGGCAACAGGCCGCGCGGGCGACGAGCACCGCGACCGGGCTGACACCAGCGGCCGTCGAACACCCGTCCGCTCTGACCCACGCCGCCGATGAGCATGCTCAGCGGGGCCAGCAACACACCCGGATGGCGACCGGCCGCGGCGAAGTAGCCCGCAACTACCGCAGCGACGGCCGAGCCGGCGCTCGCCGCGAGCTCGGTCGCAGCTACTTCCTCGACCGCCGGATCGCTCGCCAGAAGCGCAGCACGGGCGCGGCTCATTCGTCCTCTTCGTCTTCGACGTCCCCGTCCCCGTCTTCGCCAACGGGTTCGTCTTCGTCTTCGCCTTCTTCGTCCTCTGCCGCGCCGTCTCCGCCGCGCTCCTCGAGACCGAGCTCCGCGCGCAGGCGGCGGGCAACACCGGGAGCGCCGCGTCCTTCGACCACGACCACCGCTTCCTCGGCACCGGCGTCCTCGAGGCGCTCGGCGACGCGCTCGATCGCCCCCTGACCGATGCGCGCTTGTTGCCCGAGGGTGAGCAGGCGCGTGTACACGACAGGGCCTGGCGGCGCGTCGAACTGCGCGATGTCCCGCACCAGCACGATGTCGAGCTCTTCAGCGAAGGCCTCGGCATCTTCCGGCGCCCAGACTCCGCGCATCTCCCAGGCGATGCGGGCGCCCGGCTCCTTGAGCTTGCTCACGAGCTCCTTCATCCGCCGACGGCTGCGCTCGCTCGGTGCCACGCTCGGCGGCGTGCGCAAGAGGAGCCAGCCGCCGCCGAGGGCCTTCGACGCCTCCAGCGCCGGGGCCAGGCTAGGGTCACTCGCACTCGTGGCCGTGAGCGCGGCGACGTCGCGGGGCAACACCAGCGAGAACGTGAACTCCGGCGGCACGCTCGAGCGCCACTGGCGGAGCTTTCGCGGGGGCGGCAAGGACTTTGGCTCAGCGCTCACCTCGAGGAGCTCGAGCCGCTCGGCGTAGCGCTCGAGCGCACCGATCAGCGTGGTCGAACCGACGGAGAGCTTCTGGACCATGGGCGCGGGACCATGTCGCCAGTTAGGCCAGCGGTCAACCGGCGCGCCGCGCGGCGTGGAAGTGAAACCACTGCGTCGGATTGTCGCGGATGAAGTCCTCCATCGCCCGAGCCGACCGGCTAGCGGCCTGTAAAAGGTCCGCTTTGCTCGGCCGCCGGGGCAGGCTCAGGCCCGGGTGGACCTTGAGCTCGTAGTCGAAATACCCTGCCCGGCGCACGAACAGCGGCAGGACCGCCGCGCCGGACATCGCCGCGATACGAAATGGACCTTCCGGCACGGCGAAGCTCCGGCCGAACAGCTCGACCTCGAGTGCCCGCCCGCTGGGCGCCGTTCGATCGAGCTGGAAGGCTGCCACGCCCCCGGCCTTCAGGTGACGCAGCAGGGGCAACGCCGAGAGCTGGTCGTTGCCGACAATCAGGACGTCGACCCCGCCGCTCCGGCGTACCTGGTCCTGGAGCGCCCTGGCCCGATCGTCGGCCTCCGCCTCCATCACCACCATCACCGGGGCGTTGAAGCGGGAGGCCAGGAAGCGACCAGCGCAGTCCCAGGCACCCGCGTGCGCCGTGACGATCACGACACCGCGCCCCGCTGCCAGAGCACGCCCCAGATGTTCTTCCCCTTCGGAACGGATGCTTGCCGCGCGGGCGTCGGCCCGGTCGGCGCCGAGGGCCTCGGCCAGACAGGAGGCGTAGGCCGCGAACGTACGCAGCACGTCACGATCCTCCTCGAGACGCGAACGCTGGCCATACACCAGGCGTAGATTCTCCTTCACCCGCTGGCGCTGCTCGGGCAGCAGCATGGCAAAGGCGGCGCCGAAGACCGCGGGGCTGTACTGGACCCAGAAGCGCGGACCGTAGCGCGCCCCGGCGTAAGCGAGACGCCTGAAGAAGAGGCTGCTGGGATCGAGCGCGGTGGACAACAGCATCACGCGCTGCCATATCCGCTAGCT
>DATLIL010000063.1:0-5142 GCA_035539475.1 Polyangiaceae bacterium | reverse complement strand
ATCTCGTGCTGCTCGACCTGATGCTGCCCGACATGCCGGGGACGGAGGTCTGCCGCGCGCTCAAGGACGACGCCGGTACGCGGTCGATCCCCGTGATCATGCTGACGGCGCGGGGGGAGGAGATCGACAGGGTGGTCGGCTTCGAGCTCGGCGCGGACGACTACGTGGTCAAGCCGTTCAGCATTCGCGAGCTCCTGCTGCGCATCCAGGCGGTGCTACGCCGCGGCAAGCGCGAAGAGACGCCCGACGACGAGCGCATGGTCGAGTTCGGTCGCCTGCGCATCGATCGCGCCGCGCACCGCGTCTGGGTCGACACCCGCGAGATCGAGCTCACCGCGCTCGAGTTCAAGCTCCTGATCACGCTCTACGAACGCCGCAACCGCGTGCAAACGCGCAGCTCCCTGCTCGACGACGTGTGGGGCATCCAGGCCGAGATCACCACGCGCACGGTGGACACCCACGTCAAGCGCCTGCGTGAGAAGCTGGAAGAGGCGCGCGACTACGTCGAGACCGTACGCGGCGTCGGCTACCGCTTCGTGGCCACCCCTGACGAGGTCCCGAATTGAAGATCGGAGCACGCGGCAAGCTCCTCTTTGCTTCGTTCGGACTGATTTTTCTGGCCGCGCTCTCGATGCATGCCGTCCTCGACGGCGTTACCGGTTTCGCCTTCTGGGGCCTCACCGCGCTGATAGCGCTGGTGGCGGCGGCGTTCCTCAGTGGTGTGCTCATGCGCATCGCGGGCGGGGCGGTTGCCAATCTCGCGGCTGAAGCCCAGCGCATGGCCAGCGGCCAGGGTGAACCTCATCTGCACAACCCCCACGAGGAGTTCAGCGAGCTGGCGCGCACGCTCGAGCGCCTGAGCAAGAACTGGTCACGAACCGTCGACGAGCTTCGCGGTGAGGGCGACCGCATGCGCACGATCCTGGAGGGCATGCAGGAGGGCGTGCTGCTGCTCGACGACGAGGGGCGCATCGAGCTCGTCAACTCCGCGCTGCGCGAGATGCTTCTGCTGGCCAGTGACGCGGTCGGTAGGACGCCGCTCGAGGTCGTGCGCAACGCGGAGCTCAAGGAGCTCTTCGACGGCGTGCGCGAGAGCGGAGAGCCGTCGTTGCTCGAGATCGAGGTGGGCGGGCTCAAGCCGCGCAGGCTTTTGGTGCGGGCGGGCACCGTGGGCGGTGAGCAGCGCGAGATCCTGGCAGTCTTCGTCGACGTGACGGAGGTGCGCCGGCTCGAATCGATGCGGCGTGACTTCGTGGCCAACGTCTCGCACGAGCTGCGCACGCCGGTGACGGCGATCCGCTCGGCGGCGGAGACGCTCCAGGTCGGCATCCCGACCGACCCCGAGATGCTGCGCAAGTTCATCGGCATCATCGAGCGAAACGCCGAGCGTTTGCACATGCTGGTCGAGGATTTGCTCGACCTGTCGCGCATCGAGTCACGCGAATATCGGCTGAGCAGCGAGCCCGTCGAGCTCCGCGCGCTCGTGGCCCAGATCTCGGCCCTGTTCCGCGATCGGGTCGAGAAAAAGCGGATGGAGCTCGTCAACGACGTCGGCGACGCTGCGGCGCTGGCCGATCGCAAGGCGCTCGAGCACGTGATCACGAACCTGATCGACAACGCCGTGAAGTACTGCGTCACGGGCTGCAAGATCCGTATCTGGTCCGAGCCGACCAGCGAGGGTGTGCGCCTGCTCGTCGAAGACGACGGTCCAGGCATCGAGGAGAAGCACTTGCCGCGCATCTTCGAGCGCTTCTATCGGGTCGACGCGGGCCGCTCCCGGGAGCTCGGCGGCACCGGGCTCGGGCTGTCGATCGTCAAGAACCTGGTCGAGGCCATGTCCGGGCGTGTTTCCGTGGAGAGCGCTCCCGGCGCCGGTACGCGCTTCAGCATCTTGCTCAAGCGCGACGACACGCCTGGCCAATCCGGTTCCGGCAAGGATTCTCGCGCCGTCGCTTGAGGTGACAGCAGGCGGCATTTCGTCGTAGGCGTGAGCCTTGCCCACGAGGCAGCTCGCCCTCACCGCTCTGCTCGGACTCGCGTTGGCCGCTTGCCAGCCTGCGCCAGCCCGCCCAGCGCCGAGCGCCCCGGTGCAGCCGGCGGCCAAGTCCGCCGTGTTCGCGCTGGACGGCAAGCCGTACTGCTTCGCAGGGACCAACAACTACTACCTGATCTTCAAGCCCCGCCCGATGGTCGATGCCGTGCTCGAAGCCGCTGCCGCCATGCAGCTCGGCGTGGTGCGCACCTGGGGTTTTCTCGATCGCGGAGCGCTCGACGGCAGTGTTCCGAACGTCGACGGCGAGGGCCACAAGGAAGGCGTGTACTTCCAGTACTGGGACGCGGAAGCGGGTGCCCCTCGCTACAACGACGGCCCGGACGGTCTCGGTCGCCTCGACTACGCCATCGCCAAGGCCGGCTCTCTCGGCCTCAAGCTGATCGTCGTGCTGACCAACAACTGGCACGACTTCGGCGGCATCGACCAGTACGTCACCTGGTACGGGCTCGAACGTCATCACGAGTTCTTCACTGACGAGCGCACGCGCGCCGCTTACAGGGCCTGGGCCCTACACGTCGTCACGCGCACGAACGCTTTGACGGGAGTGCCCTATCGCGAGGACCCGACCATCTTCGGCTGGGAGCTCGCCAACGAGCCGCGCTGCAAGAGCGGTGGCCGCTTCGACGCGAGCGACGGCTGGTCCACTGCCACCTTGAACGGTTGGGCAGGCGAGATGTCGGCCTTCGTCAAGTCACTCGATCCGAACCACCTGGTTTCGGTCGGAGACGAGGGCTTCTTGAACGGAGGCGGCGAGCACTGGACCTACAAGGCCAATGACGGCGTCGATCACGCGGCGCTCTTGAGTCTACCGCACGTCGACTTCGGCACGTTTCACATGTACCCGCAGGACTGGCGTGTCGCGCCGGAGTGGGCCGACGGCTGGATCAGGGATCACCTCGAAATCGCGCGTCGCGCCGGCAAGCCGACGCTGCTCGAGGAGTACGGCTTCAAGGTGAAGCGAGACGACGCCGGCGCGATCGAGGAGGGCCTCGGTGAACGTGAGGCGAGCTACTGGCGCTGGAACGAGCTCGTGCTCGACGGCGGGGGCGCAGGATCGCTGTTCTGGATGCTGGCGGACCGCGAGGGCCAGGGCCTCTACCCGGACTACGACCGCTACACGATCTATCGAGGGCAGGAGACGTCAGCGCTGCTGACCAGCATCGCTCAACGATTTCGCGAGGCTCCAGCCTGCCGCGCCGCTTCGGACGAAGTGAGCGCGAGCCGGCCATCGCCGTTCGTGAGCGTGCTGCGCCCCCGCTAGGCGGTGTAGTTCCAAGTGCGATGACGCGGCACCTGACTGCGCGCGTCATCGACATCATTTGGTCACGAGTCGCGCTCCTACCTTGAAAGAAGACTCGCGAGAGTGTTCGATCGCTGAGGTTCGATGCGGCGAGGCCTGCGCTCGCTGCCTCATGCGGTTCAACACGTCCGCGATCGGCCGAAGTGGCCGCCTCGCGTGCGTGTCGCCTGTGCTCCAGGTACTCGTTGAGACTACGCGGCTTCTACAAGCGACTCGGTGCGATCGGCTGTCCACACGTCGTGGCAGCGACGGTCATCGTTGGCGTTGCATTACCTGGGGCGGCGCCGCCGGACGTCAATGGCTCGAACGCCACCCAGCCCGTGTTCGACCGCTCGAGCGCGGCTCAGCGCGCCGTCCAAGAGGACCTCGCGCGGCACTGGGCTCCCACCTTCTACCACGACACCGACGACTCCTATTACGTCGGTGACTACATCACCAACTTCGACTTCGACGGTGACTACAAGGGTCGGAACAACTGGGAGAACCTCGATCATCGCCGCAGCGTGCCCGCCTACGTCTACTTCGCGGTGAGCGAGACCGACACTCACTACTTCCTG
This sequence comes from Polyangiaceae bacterium, assembly GCA_035539475.1. Lineage (GTDB taxonomy): Bacteria > Myxococcota_A > Polyangia > Polyangiales > Polyangiaceae > PMG-095. Next base: position 1,232 of record DATLIL010000063.1, on the reverse strand, counting down.
AACTACTCGGTGTTCCACCCGCGCGACTGGCACGAGTGGCTCGAGCCCGACATGCACGAGAACGACTTCGAAGGCGTGTCGCTCGTGCTGCGCAAGGACGGCGCCTACGGCGTGCCGGTGGCGATGGAGACGCTGGCTCACAACGACTTCTGGCAGTACGGGGGCGACGGCATCGAGCCCGGTACGCAGGATCTCGAAGGCCCGATCCCGCGGGACCGCGACGGACGCCCGCGCGTCTTCGTCGAGGCCAAGGGCCACGGCATCTACGGCTGCGACGAGCGCTGTGACTCCGCGCCCGACGGCGACGGCATCGTCTACGCCTTCGGTGATCGTGCGGATTCACCGGCCAGCGGCGCCGGCAACTACACGAGCCGCTACAGCTACGCGCTGATCGCGCTGGACTCCGACGGCTCAAACGACGGCCATGAGGGCTTCTGGCATCGCCGTAACGACATCTGCGACGACTGCACCTTCGGCTCCTGGGGCAAGCTCCGCGGCGACACCCACGGCACCGACAGGGCCAACATGCCCTGGGTCTGGCACGGCGGTAACAAGCGACCCTCGCGCGGCGGTGACATGCTGTGCGACCCGGCGTTCTTCTTCGACGCGCACCTGAACGGACCGGCGTTCGACTACGGCTTCTCCCACCATTACGTGAGCCACGCCTTCCGCACGCAAACGACCCTGGTGGGTGACACCACGGCGGCATCGGCGTTCGTGCCGGAGATCTCTTATCGGCCGCAGGCCGCGCGCTTCGGTGACGAGCTCCACGAGCGTTCGATCTGCCGGCCGGGCGCGGTGGCGGAGCCGCTGCGGATCAGCCGGAACGCGAGCCAGTAGGTAGCGCACCTTTCCGCTCAGGATAGCGGGGGACCGCTAATTCCTCCTTTTCCGGTCGACGTTGGGTGCCTCCTTCAAGGCGCCTAACAGCGCGTGATCGTTAGGCAACGAGTGCCGACCAGCTGCGGGCCGGGCGCCCTCCGTCGCGGTGATTGACACCACTCGAGGTCTCGCCTCTAACGCGCGCGTCGTTGGTGGACCGCGGCTCATCAATGCTCGTTACCGGCATGGTTTCGGGCGGGTTCCACGGGTTCGAGCGGCCAGCCGTTCACACGAGCGACGCCAGAACGTCTCCGAATTTTCGAGTGAGTCACTGGCAAGCCACTCAATTGTCACGAACCGGGCCGCTAATGCGCCCAGAGGATTTAGCCATGAGCTGTACACGGATCTCG
>DATLIL010000062.1:0-15175 GCA_035539475.1 Polyangiaceae bacterium | reverse complement strand
CCGATCCAGAACTCGTAGCCGGCGCCCGCCATGAAGCCGAAGCCCAGCCCGCCGATGGTGTCGCTGGCGAAGTCACCCTCGTTGACGTTCATCGCTCCCAGTCCGGGCGCAAACTGCAGGTGAAGGCCCGCGCTGGGATCGGGATAGATGTCGATGAAGGGGCCCAGTACCGAGACCGCGCTGGTCCCGCCTTCAATCTCGCTGCCGGCGACCTCATAGCTGGTCGAAGGAACGCTCGCGCCGTAGCTACCACCACCGATCACGAGCCCGGGCAGCGGTGAGCCGCCGAGCGCGAGCTCACTCAGCACCGCGATCCCCGAGCTGTCGAAGTCGCCCGCGCTCGCGACCAGCAGCGCGCCGTTCACCGTGCTGTTCGAGCCGAAGAGCGCCCCCACGCCGAGTGCACCGCGAAAGTAGAAGCCGTCGTGCAGGTGCACGCCCTGCTCCACTTCGGTCGCCGGCGGAGGCGGCGGCAGCGGCTCGACGGGTCGTGGCGGCGGTGCGACGCCAGCCGGAGGCGGAGGTGGTGGCGGTGGCGCGGACGGCGGCAGGACCAACACGCACTGTGCGTCGTCGGTACAGACCTCGTCAGCGCCGCAGGGCGGAGTGCACTTCGACAGGCACTGCCCGTTCGAACAGAAGGTCCCGGACTGACAGGCGGGTGTGCATTCGACGGGCGCCGGTGCAGGTGCTTCAGCCGGCGGCGGCGGGGCGGCCTCCTGAGCCGACACGGAGGCAGCTGCCAGCAGTGCCGCCAGAAGACACGCTACAGGGTGGAGTTGCCCGGCACTGATCATCGGGCGACCGTCTAGCTGTCCGACAGCGCGCGGTCCAGTCGTTTCCCGGCTTCAGCCGAGCCGCGCCTGGCGCGGGACGCCGTCGCAGTCGATGCTCACGATCAAGGGTCGCCCGCCGAACAGATCATCGTCGGCAAAGAAGAAGGTCGACGCTCCGCCGCCGTAGATCTCGACCACCTGCACGGTGACGCGGCGGCGAAACTCGGCCTCGCTCAGCGCCGCGCTGCCGTTCTCCGAGAGCACGTCGTTCTTCTGCGCGAGCAAGTCCGTGACCAGCCGTGCCTTGGCCCGCTGCAGGTAGCTCTCCAGGTTCTCCACCAGCGAACGGGCGTCCGACAGGGCCGTCTCGAAGGTCTCGCCGTCGGGGTCGAGGCGAAACTTCACCAGGCCGGCGGCGGTCGGCACCACGCCGGAGTAGATCCGTTCTTCGGGCTCTTGTTCGAGCACCCCCAACAGCGTGTCGACGATCTTCGTCAAGGTGTTCCGCAGGGCTGAAGCTATCGAGCCTAACACAGCACTGCGTGACCTCGCGCTCGTGCGCAGACGTCGCCGCCACGCTCACCATGGCGGTCGATGTGCGCTACGCGCCGCTCGCGTAAAAGCCGCTCAAAAGACGACGACGGTGCGGATCGACTTGCCGGCGTGCATCAACTCGAAGGCTTCGTTGATGCGCTCGAGTGGCAAGGTGTGGGTGATCAGCGGATCGATCTCGATCTTCTTGTCCATGTACCAGTCGACGATCTTCGGCACGTCACGACGGCCGCGCGCGCCCCCGAAGGCAGTGCCCTTCCAGACACGACCGGTGACGAGCTGAAACGGCCGCGTGGAGATCTCGGCGCCGGCGGGGGCGACGCCGATGATCACCGAAACGCCCCAACCCTTGTGGCAGCACTCGAGCGCCTGACGCATCAGCAAGGCGCTGCCCACGCACTCGAACGAGTAGTCAGCGCCGCCGCCGGTGAGGTTCACCAGGTGCGCGACGACATCCTTGCCGACTTCGCTCGGATTCACGAAATGCGTCATGCCGAAGCGCTCGGCGATGGCGCGGCGCTCGGGGTTGATGTCGACACCGACGATCATGTTGGCGCCCGCCAGCCGGGCGCCCTGGATCACGTTGAGTCCGATGCCGCCGAGGCCGAACACGACGACGTTGGAGCCGGGCTCGACCTTGGCCGTATTGATCACCGCACCGATGCCGGTGGTGACGCCGCAGCCGATGTAACAGACCTTGTCGAAGGGCGCGTCCTTTCGGATCTTGGCCAGCGCGATCTCCGGAACCACGGTGTGGCTGGCGAAGGTCGACGTGCCCATGTAGTGCAGCACCTGCTCCCCCTTGAGCGAGAAGCGGCTGGTGCCGTCGGGCATCAGGCCCTTGCCCTGCGTCGCCCGGATGGCCTGACACAGGTTCGTCTTCGGGTTGAGGCAGTACTCGCACTGGCGGCACTCGGGCACGTACAGCGGAACGACGTGGTCGCCAGGTTTCAGGGATGTAACGCCGGGCCCGACTTCCAGCACGATTCCCGCGCCTTCGTGGCCGAGGATGGCGGGGAACAGCCCCTCGGGGTCCTTGCCGCTCAGCGTGAACTCGTCGGTGTGGCAAACGCCGGTGGCCTTGATCTCCACCAGCACTTCGCCCGCTTTCGGGCCTTCCAGCTCGACGGTCTCGATCGACAGCGGACGAGCAGCAGCGGACGCAACAGCAGCGCGGATCTGCATGGACAGCCTCCTCGTCGGACCGTCCGCTCGAAGAGCGGCGGCCGCAAAACAAATCAGTCGGAGCCGGCACTTTAGCCGCCCCTCTCGCCACGCAAAAGCGTCCATGCTAAGCGCGGCGCCATGCCCGATATCGTTTACGTTTCCGCACGCGAGATCCTGGACTCCCGAGGCAACCCGACCGTTGAGGCCGAGGTGCGTACTTCCTCGGGCGGCTTCGGCCGTGGCGCTGTCCCCAGCGGCGCGTCGACCGGCGAGTACGAAGCTCTCGAGCTCCGTGACGGAGACAAGAAGCGTTATCTCGGCAAGGGCGTGCAGAAGGCCGTCGAGAACATCAACAATCACCTGGGTCCGGCCATCGTCGGCCTGAACGCGCTCGACCAGGTGGACGTCGACCAGCACCTGCTGGAGCTCGACGGCACGCCCAACAAGGGCAAGATGGGCGCCAACGCCATCCTGGCCGTGTCGATGGCCGTCGCCCGCGCCGGTGCCGACATCGCCGACCTCCCGCTCTGGCGCTACCTCGGTGGCGTGCAGGCGCGCGTGCTGCCCACCCCGCTGATGAACATCATCAACGGTGGCGCCCACGCCGACAACGGCCTCGAGGTGCAGGAGTTCATGATCGTGCCGCTCGGCCTGCCGAGCTTCTCGGAGGCGCTGCGCGCTGGCACCGAGATCTTCCACAACCTGAAGGCGATCCTGAAGAAGGACGGCCTGACGACGTCGGTCGGCGACGAGGGCGGCTTCGCCCCGCGCCTCGGCTCGAACGAAGAGGCGCTCAAGAAGATCACGCAGGCGATCGAGGCCGCTGGCTACAAGCCGGGCGAGCAGATCGGTCTCGCGCTCGACGCCGCCGCCAGCGAGTTCTACGCCGACGGCAAGTACACCTTCGACAAGAAGCAGCTCAGCCCGACCGAGCTCGTCGACACCTACGCCGCGCTCTGCGACAAGTACCCCATCGTCAGCATCGAGGACGGCCACGATCAGAACGACTGGGACGGCTGGAAGGCGATGACCGACAAGCTCGGCAAGCGCATCCAGCTCGTGGGCGACGACCTGTTCGTCACCAACAAGGAGCGCCTGGCGAGCGGCATCGAGAAGAAGATCGCCAACAGCATCCTGATCAAGCTGAACCAGATCGGTTCGCTGACGGAGACGCTCGACACCATCCGCCTGGCCCAGAGCTCGGGCTACACCTCGATCATCTCGCACCGCTCGGGCGAGACCGAGGACGCGTTCATCGCCGACCTCGCCGTCGCCACCAACGCCGGCCAGATCAAGACCGGCTCGCTCAGCCGCAGCGACCGCATCGCCAAGTACAACCAGCTCCTGCGCATCGCCGACGAGCTCGACGAAGGTCAGGTGTACTCGGGCGCCGCGCCGTTCACGAAGCGCTGAACGACAGGCGCTGATCGCGGGCTCCGGAAACGCCGAGGCGACCTCGGCGAAACACCCGGAGCCCGCGCTGCATTTGGCTGCCGCACGGGCTTGACGACACCGGGTGAGTGGTCTCTACAAGCGACGTGAGCCATCTTCATTTCATCGGCGGTGAGAAGGGCGGCGTCGGCAAGAGCGTCTTCGCTCGACTGCTGGCACAGCATTGGATCGACAGCTCACGGCCGCTGGCCGTGGTCGACGCCGATCTGTCGCACGGCGCGATGATGCGGCACTACCAGGAATATTCGCAGTCGGCGGATCTGAGTGCGCCGGACAGCGCCGATCAGATCCTCGACCGCGCGCTCGGCAGCGAGCGCCACGTCATCGTCGACCTGCCGGCGCAGAGCGCGCGGGCGCTCAAGAGCTGGATGTTCGGCTCCAACGTGCTCGGGCTGGCGCAAGAGCTCGGCATCCCGGTCACCTTCTGGCACGTCAGCGACGGCGGCTTCGCGTCGCTCTCGCAGGTGGCCGACGCGCTCGACGCCTACGGCGACCGCGTCCAGCACGTGCTGGTGAAGAACCACGGCCGCTCGAAGGACTTCACGCAAATCGAGCCGTCGGGGGTGCAAGCACGGCTCGACAGCCTGGCGGGAAGGATCATGGATCTGCCCGAGCTCGACAGCGCTGCGATGCACAAGATCGACCGGCTGGGGCTCAGCTTCTGGGCCGCCGTGCATCACCGTGACAGCGACAGCGCGCTACGACCGCTGGAGCGGGAGCGCGTGAAGCTGTGGCTGACCCAGTGCTACGCCGCCCTGCGCACTCTGCACGGCGAGCAGCCGCCGAGCTAGAGAGTGGAGAACAGGTCGGGCGAGCCGTGTAGCCAGCTCTCCCCGCTGATCTCCGCCAACCACAGGGACTGCAGCTCCGCGGAAGCTTCGACGCGGCTATCACCCCAGTAGCCGCTGCCACCGCTGGGCCCCCACATCGGCTGGGAGGCCCAGTCGGCGTTGATGTACGCTACCGCACGCACGACGTCCGCGTTCTGGTGCACGAAAGCGAAGAACGGCGCGTACCATTCGTCCCAGATCTGCTGCGCCGTCCTGGTCGTCAGCGGATCGCCCGTCTCGCTGTGCGTCAGGGCCTCGGTGTCGTAGCCCTGCGGCGTGGCCTCCGCGATCATCACCGGCTTTTCGTGCGCGCGAGCGAACTCGAGTAACGCCTGCTGCGGCGCGGCGGCGAACTTGAAATACGAGCTCCCGCACCAGTCCACGACGTCGTCTCCGGGATACCAGGCGTCGAGCGGCAGACCTTGATAGGTACCGAGAGCGTAGGCCGCGGACTGCCACACCGACGCGAAATTCAGAACGCCTTGCGAGCGAAGTCGCTCGACGATGTGACGGTAGGCAGCCTTGTAGCCTTCGGGCTCGTAGTGGTTCCAGCTGCCATCGAACTCGTAGCCGATGCGCAGGAACACCGGACGCGCCGCCTCGCCGATGAAGGCGCCGAGGTCGTCGATGGCCGCGTCGAGCGTTCCATCGGCAACGTGCGCCAGATGCGAACCGCTGTCGTCGACGAGATAGAGTCCGATCGAGAGCACCGAGTCGGGGTATCGCGACACGAGCTCACTGGCGTGCAGATCGCCGGCGCCGTCGTTGACCAGCGTGCGGAGACCGGGCAACGCCCACGGGTTCTCGTCGATGCGTGTGTAGGTCGTTACGCCACCGGGTGATGGCCAGACGCTCTCCGTGTAGCCCTGTATCGAGTCGAGATCCTGTCCGACGATCAGCAGCGTCTGACCCGCTGGGGGCTGAAACAGTGGGCCACTCACCACGTCACCGCCGGCACCAGCTTCGCCTCCGCCGGGGGCGCCGCCGCTGCCCGCCTGAACACCGCCACCGCCGGGACCGCCGCCGCCATTCGCGCCTGCAGCGGCAGCGCCGTCGGCACCACTTCCGCCGCTGCCCGCGGCGACGGCCACACCGCCTGAACCGGCCGCTGCGATCGGCTCCTCACGCGACGTGGAGCACGCCACGAGAGTGACGAGCGGGAGAACACGGTGCCACGCAATCATGCTGACGGCGCAGCGCAGCATGACGCCGAGCCAGCGTCGATAGTCACCAGTTGCGTGCGGTAACAGTCGGCGGTTAGCTTGCTGCTCGAAGGAACGCATGGCCAAGAGCAAAGTTGCCGTCTTGAAGGTGAGTCCGGAAACCATCCTCAGCGATGTCGAGCGGCTGTGTGAGCTCGCCGGGATGTCCGGCGCGCTCGACAAGGGCGCCACTACCATCCTCAAGGACAACATCTCCTGGCACTACCCGTTCCCGGGCGCCAACACCACGCCGTGGCAGCTCGAGGGCACGGTGCTGGCGCTGCGCAGCGCCGGCTTCAGCGATGTGAGCTGCGTGCAGAACAAGACCGTGGTCACCAACGCCTTCAAGGGCGAAGACATGAACCACTACGTGCCGCTGTTCCGTCGCTACGACATCCCGGTGCTGTACAACTTCCGCGACGAGGACATGAAGTGGATCGAGTATCGCCCCAAGGCGAAGCTCCACGTCTTGCACGAGATCTTCCCCGAGGGTGTGCGCATCCCCGACTACTTCGTGGGCAAGAACATCGTGCACCTGCCCACGGTGAAGTGTCACATCTACACCACCACCACCGGCGCGATGAAAAACGCGTTCGGTGGCCTGCTCAACACCAAGCGTCACTACACGCATTCCTGGATCCACCGCACGCTGGTCGACTTGCTGGCGATCCAGAAGGAGATCCACAGCGGCCTGTTCGCGATCATGGACGGCACCACCGCGGGCAACGGCCCCGGCCCGCGCACCATGTTCCCGGTGATCAAGGACTACATGCTGGCCTCGAGCGATCAGGTCGCGATCGATGCCGTCGCGGCCAAGATGATGGGCTTCGATCCGATGGATCTCGAGTACATCTCCGTGGCCCACGAGGACGGCCTGGGCGTCGGCGATCCGCGTGACATCGAGGTCGTGGGCGCCGACATCTCGGGCGAGAGCTGGGGCTTTTCCGTGGGCGACAACGCCGCCAGCATGGTCGGCGACGTGCTCTGGTTCGGGCCGCTCAAGCGCATCCAGAAGCTGTTCTTTCACACGCCGCTGGTCAACGTCTTCGTCGCGGGCAGCGAGGCCTATCACGACTACTATCGCTGGCCGCGCAAGGACCGCCAGGTGTTCGAAGACTGGCAGGCGAGCACGCACTGGGGCCGCTTGTTCAAGGCCTACGGCGAGGGTGAGGCCGATCGCATCGTGCGCGGCTCTCGCCCGTCAGTGGCCCCTCCCGCCCCCTAGACCACTCTGATCGGAACCCGGTGCATGGCGTTGTTGCCATAACCCTGGGCATTCCACTCGGCTCGCTCCGGCTGGACGTTGCCGGCGCGATCGGTCGCGCGCACGCGCACGATGACGCGGCCGGGGTGGTCGACGCGGGTGAGTAGTTCCCAGCGCTGCCAGGCGTGCGGCAGAGGCGTGCCGATCAGGCGCGCTTCCAGAAATTCGTCGCCCAGGCTCACGTCGACCCGGGCTATCGGAGCCCCTCCTGACCAGGCCACACCGCGGATCGCGAGTGGACCGCGAGGAACCTGCTCGTACACTCCGGGCTCGGCGATCAGCGCCCTGACCCGCTGCAGCGCGACGGGGCGGCGCTCGCCAGCGGCGCTGGACTCGCCTTCGTACCAGTACTTGTCGGTCTGGAAGGGACCGTGAAACGGCCGCTCGACGAGCTCGATCTCCGTCAGCCATTTGACCGAGGCCATGGCGTACCAGCGCGGCACGATCAGACGCAGCGGGTAGCCGTGCTCGCGCGGCAGCCGTTCGCCGTTCATGGCGTAGGCCAGGAGCACGTCGGGATCGCGAGCCAGCTCGAGCGGAAGACTGCGCTCGAAGCGCTTGCCGCCCGCTCCGTCGGCGCCACGGAACACCACCTCCACGGCCGGCTCGAGCGCCCCGGCGCGCTCCAGCACGAGCGGCAGTGACACGCCGGTCCACTCCGCCGTGCTGACCGCGCCGAGCTCCCAGTGCTCACCGGAGATCGGCGGCTCGAACAGCGCACGCCCGTTGCCCGCGCACTCCAGCGTCACGAGTAGCGTCTTCGACGGCATGTTGTCGAGATCACGCAAGCTGAGGCCGAGCGTTCGTCGCACCAGACCCGTGACCCGCAGGCGAAAGCTCTTCGGGTCGAGCTTCGGGATGTGAAAGTGGTTGCGCACGTAGAAGTGCGCGCTCGGCATGAACACGCCGCCGAGCAGCTCGGTCACCGACGTCTCACAGTTGAGCGGGTGGTCGTTGTGCACGATGAGTCCGGCGTCGACGGCACGACGGCGCGCCTCCTCCGGATCCACGACGAGCGGCTCTTGTCCTCGCTGCTCGGGCACTAGAAACGGCATGCTTGGCCTCCTCGAACGAGCGGTTACCAGAGTCTAGCGCCGCCCGAGAGGCTCGCAGCGTGGCTATTTGCGACGGCGCGCGCGCAGCCCGAGCAAGTTCAAAGGCTCGTCCGAGGCCTTGAACTCGACGTCGTCGCCGATCTGCACTCTGAGCTCGCGGTACGGACCATCGAGGAAGAGCGCGGCGTCGTCCATCTTGCTCTTGATCAGCACGTGGCCGCGAGGGACCACGGCCTTGAGCAGCTTGTAGCGGCGACCGAACATCACGTAGGGCTCGCGCACCACGAACTGGAGCTCGCGCGACGACAGCGGTAGCACCTTGCCTCCAGCGGCGCGAATCGCCGCGGTCGAGCCGGCGGCTGGTCCGATCCACAAGCCGCTCGAGCGCTGCTCCTCCTTGATCCGGCCGAGCTGGAGCTCGTAGCGCGCCGTGGCCGCCGCCGAGGTGTGACAGAACAACGCCTCATTCAAGACTCGGCTCGAGCGCAGGCGTCCGGCAACCACCACGGCCATGCGCGTCAGCGTCACGCTCTCGAGCTTGCCGGCCAGCGCAGCCTCGACGTGGCCAGCGAAGGTCTGACGACGAGCCGCGCAGAAGAAGCCGACGCTGGTCTCGGGAGCGCTGTTCACGCCGAGCACCGGCACATTGGCGCCCACGCTGTGCGACGCCGCCAGCAGCGTTCCGTCGCCGCCGACCACGACCACCAGCGCGGCGTCGGCGGGATCGAACGCAGCCGTGGCGCGGTCGATCAGCATCACGCTCGTACCGAGGCGCTCCAGCACCCGCAGCACCTCCTCCACCGTGCGCACGTGCTCCTTGTGCGAGCTCAGCCAGCCGTTGACGGAGGCGTCGCGCTTGCGCAGCAGCTCGATCACGCGCGGGTCGCGCTCGTCCTCCACGAAACGGCGGTAGGCCGTGCGCTTCTTGACCACGACCACGCGCGGTCCGCTCATCGCTTCCATTCCGCGAGCCGTCGCAGAGCGAGCTCGGTCTTGGCGTCGCAGAGCGTGCCCGTGCGGGCGAGCTCGAGCGCCTCATCCAGGCCGACGTCGACGATGGCGGCGAAGTTCTCCAGCGCGGAGCCGTCCAGGCTGGGCTCCTGGCGCTCGCCGGGATCGACCTCGACCGCGAAGAAGAAGTGCCTCTCGGCGATGAACCCTGGCGCCGGAAACGAGCTCGGCCCGAGCGGCTCGAGCGCGTCTGCAGCCACGGCGAAGCCGAGCTCCTCCTCGAGCTCGCGGCGCGCCGCCTCACGGGGGGCCTCGCCCGGCTCGATCAGCCCCGCCGGGAGCTCCCAGATCACGCCATGCGGGGGGTCCAGCTCCGGAACCGGCGAGCGCGACGGCTCGCGCCCGGCCACGGGGGGGCGCACGGCGCTCCTGAGAAAGACCCGGCGTTGGCCCGACGCGTCAGCGAAATGCGCGACGATGACGGCCGCGTCGATCGCCGCTCGATCGATCTCGTCGTAAGGGAACTCGCCGCTGACCGACCCGTCAGGGTAGCGAGCGCGGTACAGCCGGCGAACGATACGCAGGAAGCCCTGCTGATCGGGCGGGGACAGGTCACGAACGATTTCGAGCCGAATATCAGGCAGGCGCACGGAACAGGTTCCCTCAGCCACGGCTTGCCGGCCAGGCGTGGCGAGGTTACATCGGGGGCTGTCCGCTCGCCCATCACCATTTGTGGTGGGTGACGTCTTGGAGTCTCAGACGGAGTTTCACCATGCGCACCATGCTTCGAGGGGCGAGCGTGCTGGCTGTCAGCCTGGTCCTGGCTGGAGCGGTCAGCGCGGCAGAACCCGCGCCGCTGCAAAAAACGGCACAGAAAAAGCCCGCCAAGAGCGCGCTCGATACCGAGCGGCTGAAGAAGGCCATCGAGAGCGGTGACGAAGCCCAGGTGCTCGCGGCGCTCGCCGAGCTCGGAGCGGTGCCCGAGGCCGATCGAGCGGCCGCCGCTGAGCTCAGCGGGCTCGTGCTCTCGCGTGGCGGCAGCGCAAAGGTCCTCGTCCAGGCGCTGGAAGTGACCGGCAAGCTCGGCCAGCAGAGCTCGAGCAGCGCGCTCGCTCCCTACGTCAAGCACCGCCAGCCCGACGTGCGCAAGGCGGCGGCCCTGGCGCTTCTCCAGACGCGCGGCCCCGAAGCCGTCCAGGCGCTGCGCGACGCGCTGCGCGGCAACGACCCGGCGCTGCGTGGCGTGGCGGCCAGCGGCCTCGGCAGCCTGAAGGCGTACGAGGCAGTGAACGATCTGTTCGCGGTCCTGCCGCGCGGCGTACCGGAGGCGGCGTCCGCCATCGGTGAGCTCTGCCGCGGCGCGGAGTGCCCCAAGTTCGTCGAGCTCATCGGCAAGCTGCCCTTCGACCTGATGGAGGCCGGCCTCGGCCCGATCCTGCTGCGCGTCGACCCGGAGGTGGGTGAGGCCACGCAGCTTGCCATCGTGCAGCGCGTGTACGGGCTCCAGACCAACCAGGCCCTCGAGATCTTGAAGACCGCCCACGCCCAGTTTCCCAAGAATGGCAGCCCCAAGGTGAAAGCAGCACTGGCGGCAGTCGTGGCGGGTAAGCCGCTGCCGAAGGTGGCGCCATGACGCGGCTCGGGACTCTGGCGCTGGCCTCGCTGATCGCCTGCGCGTGCGGCGCTGGCGGCGGCGGGCAGAAGGGCGCGCTCTTCGCCAAGGATTGGCAGAGCGACGGCGGCGTCTCGATCGGTAAGCTCGAGGAGCGGCTGCGTGGAGCACAGCGGGCGCCGGACGCGAACATCGCCGTCGGCGTCACCTCCAATGGTCTCGCGGCGCACAACCTGTCGAGCAACGCGCGCTGGACCTACCAGGCCAAGGTCGAAACGGTGCCGCAGATCGCCGGCGAGCTCGTCCTCTTCTCGGGCGACGGAGACGTCGTTGCGCTCGACGCCAAGAGCGGCCGCGTGGTGTGGAAGGTCTCGGCCAAGGGACGCCAGCTGCGCGGCGCCGGCGACGACGGTGCGCTCACGATCCTGTCGCTCGGCGCCTATAAGGCCGGCGAGAGCCTGCTCATGGTCGTGGACCGCCAGGGTGAGATTCGCCTTCAGGCCGAGCCGGGCGTGGAGATCGGTCGTCCGACGGCGCTCGGCGGCGTCGGCTTCGTGCCCTGGAGCGATCAGTACGTCTCTGCCATCGACCTGAAGAGCGGCGACGAGGTGGCGCGCCTGCTGCTGCGCGACCTCGTCAGCCATGCCTTCAAGTCGGACAAGGATCTCTACTTCGGCGAAAAGGCCGTCGTGCGCTTCGACGACAAGATCAGGCTCGCCGACAACGCACAGGCCACGCGCGCAGAGCTCGAGCCGGCGGAGCTGCCCGGCAATCCCCGCTGGCTGACGAGCGGCATCGAGCTCCCCCTGCTCGACGAGTCGGCACGGCCGAAGATCCGCATCTACGCCACGCCGACGACCGAAGGCGGGCAGCCACATTTCACCAATCACGCCTACCTCGCCACGTACTTCAAGATCGCCTACGGCATCGCCGAGAAGGGCGGCAAGCTCGGCTGGGCCAAGGCGCTTCCCGGCGACGCGATCGGCGGCGCTGCGGCGGCCACCGGCTTCGTCGTCTGCGACGCTTCGGGTAACGTCAGCGAGCTCGACGCCAAGGGCGGTCTTGCACGCGCCTCGGCGCTCGGAGACAAGCTCATCGCGTGCAACGTGCAGGCGAGCTCGTATCGCGTCGCGCCGGGCAAGGCGGTGCCCGTCGCCGAGCAGCTGGCTCAAGCGCTGCTGGCGCTCGAGCCCAACATGGCGGCAGCCCAGGGCTTCTTGCTGGCGGAGATCGCCAAGCTCGAAGACCCGATGGTGACCAAGGTCCTGATCGATCTGTCGAGCAGCGGGCGCCTGCCCAGTGAGCAACGCGCCGAAGCTCGCAAGCTCTTGTCCACGCGTCGCACCGGCGTCGAGCACATGCTGTCGGCGCTCGAACGCCACTACGATTTCGTCTCCGGCGAGCTGCCCCCGCCCGTCGGACCGCTCTCGGACGCCCTCGCCGCCCTGGGAGAGGGGCGCGCCGCTCCGGCGCTCGCTCGCCACCTGAACGACCCGGCCAACTCGATCGACGACGTCGAGCGCGCAGCGCGGGCCCTGGGCAAGCTGGCAACCACCACGGAGTACCGCGAGCTTCGCACCTTCTTCGCGCTCTACCGCGCCACCGCAGACGACCCCGGACTGGTCAGCGCCGTCGCGGCCGTCGCCGGGGCGCTGCTCCGCGTCGGCGCGGAGGAAGGCCGCGCGCTCGTGGAGCGGGCGGCGACCGATCCCCTGACGCAGCCCGACGTCCGAACCGCCATTTCCGCGCTCCTACCCGAGGCGAAACCGCAGGCCCACGCCGCCGAAGCCAAGTGACTCGCATCGCGGCCCGGGATCACGTTATTCTGAGGCTTCCAGTCCTCACATGAGTTTCGAGCGGATCAAGGGTCGGCTGGTGCAAGGCCGACCGCTGGTAGTGGCCTCCGACATCTGCGCCTCGTTTCGGGCGCGTGGTGTCGCGCTGGACTCGCCCGGCGCCATTGGTCAGCTGATCCGCGAGAAGCCCTACGAGGTGCTCGAGCACCACCGCATGGAGGTCGAGAGCAAGGTCGACATCCTGACGGCGCTCACGGCAGACACCACGCCGCGCGCCCTGGCGGAGGTCGGCATGCATCACCGCTCGGCGCAGCTCACCGGCCGTGCCCTGGAGCTCGCCATGCAGGCCGCGGCCGAGAGCCCCAAGCCCATCGCCATTGCCGGCATCCTCGGCTCCGACATGGTGAGCCCCGTCGCCGCCGACCGGTTGCACGAGGAGCTCATCGAGCACGCCGCGCGCATCTCGGTCGCCGGCGCCGAGCTGATCATCGCTCGCGGGCAGGGCTCGCGCGTCAACCTGATGGCCGCCGTGGTCGCCGCAGCGCGCACCGATCTGCCGACCTGGGCCGTGGTCGAGTGCACGCCCGACGGCAACAGCACGTCGGGAGCGCCGCTGATCGAGCTGATCGGTGCGCTGCACGAGGCGGGCGCCAGCGTGGTGCTGTTCGAAGTCCCTCGAATGGACATCGGGATTCGGGACCTCGAGCGCTTCTCGGCGGCCCTGGAGAACGAGTCACTCGTCGCCGGAGTGCTCCTGGCAGCCAGCGAGACGGCCCTGCCGGGTTTCAATGACCCGGAGTCAGATCCCGAGCGCTGGGTGGATCGGGCCATCGACCTCAGCGTCAGCGGCGCACGCGTGGTCGGCGGCGGGGCGGGGACTACCGAAGCGCATACCCGGGAACTAGCTTATGCGCTCGGGTCGCTGCATCCGTCCCTTCCGGCCACGCGCTCGGATACCGAGCTGGACGGAAAGCCTAGCGGCGACTATTAGCCCTCTCCCCCAACTGGCGCCCATGGCTTCCCCGCACGTCGAGGACGATCGCCCGCTGCGCGGCGTCGATGAACTCGCCCAGGTCTTTCGCGCCGCCGAAAAGCCGGCGGCTCGACATCTCATCGGGGCCGAAGCGGAAAAGATCGGCGTCTTCCGCGACGGCCGGCCGCTGCCCTACGACGGCCCGGCCAGCGTGCTCGCCATCTTCGCTGACCTCACGCGCTTTGGCTGGCAGCCAGAGCGCGAGAGCGAGGGCGCTCCCGTCATCGCGCTGCGCCGTGGCAGCGCCTCGATCACGCTCGAGCCCGGCTCGCAGCTCGAGCTCAGCGGCGCCGCGCTGCCGGACGTGCACCAGGTCAGCGCCGAGATCGACCAGCACCTCGCGGAGCTTCGTGACGTGTCGGCGCGACTCGGCCTCGCCTGGCTCGGCGTGGGCTTTCACCCCATCGCTCGCCAGGCCGACCTGGGCTGGGTGCCCAAGCAGCGCTACGCGATCATGCGCGAGTACCTGCCCACCAAGGGCTCCGGCGCGCACGACATGATGCGGCGCACGGCCACGGTCCAGGCGAACTTCGACTACTCGAGCGAGGCGGACGCCATGCTCAAGCTCGGAGTCGGCCTGCGCCTGTCGCCGATCCTCCACGCCATGACGGCCAACGCGCCGTTCTACGAGCGGCGTGTGGCTGACGCCAAGAGCGTGCGCGGCGACGTCTGGCTGCGCATGGATCCGACGCGCAGCGGCCTGATCGAGCGGGTCTGGCGCTCGACTTCGCCGGCCTACCGGGACTACGTCGAGTACGCGCTCGACTCGGGGATGTTCCTGTTCAAGCGCGAGGGTCGCGTGATCGCCAACACGGGCCAGACGTTTCGCAGCTTTCTCGCCGACGGCTACCAGGGCGAGCGCGCCCTGCTGCGCGACTGGAAGCTGCACCTGCAAACGCTCTTCCCCGAAGTTCGCCTGAAGAACACGCTGGAGCTCCGCTCGTGCGACTCGCAGAGCCGCGCCCTGCAGTCGGCCATCGTGGCGCTGATGACCGGGCTGCTCTACGACGAGCGCGCGCTGGAGCAGGCGTGGAGCCTGGTGGCTGACCTCGACTACGACCGGGTACAAGCCGATCGGCCCGCGCTGGTGCGCCAGGGCCTGGCGGGCACCCTGGCAGGCCAGCCGCTACGCAGCTTTGCCTTGCGCACTCTCGAGATCGCCAGGGGCGGATTGCAACGCCGCGCTCGCCTCGACGCCGCCGGCCGCGACGAGCGCGTGTATCTCGAGCCTCTTTCACGCCTGATCGAGAGCGACCGCTGCCCGGCTGACGAGCTGCTGGCCGGCCTCGAACCCAACGCCGAGCTGACGCCCGGCGAGCTCATCGCTCGCACTGAAATGATACTCTGAGCTTCGCTCATGGCGAAGCTGTCTGCCGCGCTGCTGCTGGCCCTACCTCTGCTCGGCGGTTGCGCCGCGAGCTCGGACGCGATGGGAGAGATCGGCTACGCGCGGCCGCCTCAACCCAGGCCCGGCTACTCGATGGT
>DATLIL010000061.1:0-4889 GCA_035539475.1 Polyangiaceae bacterium | reverse complement strand
CTCCGCTCGCAACGCTGCCGGCAGATCAGCGGCTCACGCTCGCCGCGCGCGCCAGCGCCAACTCCGCCGCGTCCGCCCGCCTCGAGCTCTATCCACGCGGCATGGACGCGGCGCGTGCGCTAGCGTTGAGCCTCGCGGCGCTCGCAGGCGCAGGCCTATCACCGGACGTCGTCAGGAAGCGCGTGGCCGCTCGCTATCCCGAGGCGGTCCCGCTTCCCGAGCGCCCTGCGCTCGATGCACTGCTCGCGCCACATGGACTGGTCTTCTTCCCGGAGCTCGGTGCCGGCGAATACGCGCGTCCCGGTCATCACGCGCACACGTCGATGACGGTCGCCATCCCGACCCGGAAGCCGACGTCGCAGGGGCTTCCGCAACGAAGGAGTCCCGATGCTCAGCGCGCCGCGGCGTTCCAGGACCAACTCGATCGAGGTATCGCGGCGGGTCGGTTCCGGGTTGTGCAGGTACGCGCCGACCTTGCGAACCACGCGCTCGATGCCCTGGCGACCGCGTTGAAGACGCCCGTGATCTCGGTCGATCACGCGCTGGCAAACGCGATCCGACGGCAGGCCGAGGCGCTCGGTGTGGACTGGTCCAATGTCGAGGCCGCCGACCGTGCGGGGCCCGCTGGGCCCGACTGGCCGCTCCTCCTCGAGCTGGTCCGCCAAGCTACCGACGGCGTCGTCGAGGATCTGCTGAGGCAACGCCAGCGAACGCTGCTTCTCGCATGGCCGGGTGCGCTCGCGCGCTACGGCCTCTCCGGCGCGCTCGCGCGCATCGTCGACGACGCGGAGCGAGGTGATGCACCGGCCGTCCTGCTGGTCGTTCCTTCGTACGCCGACGGAACGGCGCCATCCATCAACGGTCGGCTGCCCGTTCCAGCGCCGTTGCCGAGCCAGCGACTCGTGATGCCCGACGCGTGGCTCGCGAACGCCCACAAGGCCGAGGAGTAACCTCGTGGCGAGAAGCGAGCGGATCGGACTTGACGAGCTCTACTACGCATATCGCAAGGCGAAGCACTACGCGTTTCGTGACCCCAACACGGCTCAAGGCTTCCTCTATGCAGATTATGAGCAAGACCTCTCCTCGAACCTGCAGAAGCTGCACAGACGGTTGAACCGCACGTCTCCTTCGATCGACAGTGACCTGGTCGGCGGGTGGACCGCGATTCCGCGGTGGAGTGACGGAGAATCTCCCAAGAGCCACTTCTACAGCAGCGATCCGGATCTGATGTGGAATAACCACAGGTCGCAACTGCAGTACAGAGTGGTCGCGTCAGCGGCTGTGGACATGCAGGTGTTCAACGCCCTGTGGTGCATGACCTCCGGCACTCGACTCGACAGCATCCTCGACCACACACACGTGTTTGCGAGTCACCCGCACCGTGGCGGGATGGTCAGGTTCGCGAGTGGCCTGCGCGTGTCCACCTCCAGACCATTGTTCCAGTACTGGCCCAGGCAATACGCGCAATGGCAGCGGCAGGGCTTGCACCGCATGAGGACCTCGTTGCGCGAGGGGCGCGCCATCGTGGCGCTCACGATGGACATTCAGAAGTTCTACCACCGCCTTGATGCAGCATTCTTGGCGTCACGCGCGTTTCTCGGGAGCCCAGGTCTTCCGGACCTGGGGTTCTCGGAGACCGAGGGCTGGCTTAACCACTTCTTGGTCGACGCGATCCGAGCGTGGAACGAGCTGTCCCCCCAGAACAGGCTCGGCCTACCTGTTGGCTGGACCTCATCTGCGGTGCTGGCGAATGCAGCACTGCGCTCGTTCGATCAGCGACTTCTCCGCGAGTTGAGCCCGCTCTACTACGGTCGCTACGTCGACGATGTGTTTCTGGTCGCCGAACCGCATCGCTCCTTCGACGACAGCGGCGCTGTCATGAAGTGGCTGGAGGAGAAGCTAGGGCTCACTCGTCAAGTCGACCAGGATGGCGCGGTGGCCTGGTCGTTCAGCCTACCAGGGCTTGAACGGTCGCAGCTGGCCTTCGGTGAAGCGAAGCAGAAGATCTTCTGCCTGCAGGGTGAGGCCGGGCTCGATTTGATTCGCCCGATCGAGGACGCCATCCGACGGCGCACGAGCGAGTTCCGGGCACTCCCAGTACTGCCAACCGACGATGATCAGCTAGCCGCGAACGCGCTCCTGACAACGACCGACGCAAGGATCGAAGCCGACGCGCTCAGGAAGGCGGAAGCGGTCTCGGTCCGTCGCCATGGGTTCTCACTGCTTCTGAAGAAGGCGGACGAGTATCGCCAGCACCTCGATCCGAAGAGCTGGACTGATCACCGCCGAGCGTTCTTCGGGGTGGTGCGAAGGCACCTGCTCACTGCACGAGGCGTCGCCGAGCTCAGCGGCTACATGCCACGCGTGTTCTCCCTTGCCGCATCGGTCGGCGATTGGAGAGAGCTGACGCGATGGATTCGTGAGCTTGAGACAATTCATGAAAAGATGGGAGATGGGATCTCGACGGAACGGGTGCTGTTCGAGCGATCCTGGAAGAACCTCTGGGCGCAGCTCGCGGAGGCGATCGTCGCCGGCGCGGAATCTCCAAGAATCGCACAATTGGCAACCATGTTCCGACGGCTACTTCGACTCGCGGCGCAGCCCCAAAGAGGATTTGCAGACACGTGGCAGCAGCTGCGCATGTCAGATTGGCTCATACAGCCGCAGCTCTTGCGCAAGGACGAGAAGAGTCCGCGACGGGCCAAACAGTGGCCTCGACGCCTCATTCCTGCCGACCTAGCTACGCTTGGAATCGCAGACTGGGGGTGGACGCACGACGCGATGATGCTGGCGACGCGCGTACCCACGCTCCCACAGCTTCACCGCATTGACGAAGACGACGATGTCGAGAGGGCGTTTCGAGCGCTGACAACTCTGAAATATGGGCGAACGTTTCCTGGTCTGCTCCGAGTGAGAGCGCACCGCAAGGAAGGTCCTCGAACGATCAGGATCGGCGCGCGTCTGCCTTCGGGGAAGGCGCGGCTGATCGTTGTCAGCCTGCGCACTCACTTGAGCGAGTGGTCGGCCGCGGTGCACGATAGACCTGTTCAGACCGCGGATCGATTCACCACTCTGACGAGGTTGTTGAATTGGATCGGCAAGGACGTTGTCGATTCTCGCGGCTCGGTCCCGCCTTACGCTCTGCTTCCGGAGCTTGCGATTCCGCAGCGATGGGCGGCGTTCTTCGCGGGGAAACTCGCCGCGCTTGGCGTTTCGCTCATTGCAGGCCTCGAGTACCGCCGGTCGTCTCGTAACCGTCTCATCAACGAGGTGATGCTGTCGTTCGCCGTGCCGCGACTGCCTGGCGAAGCCATTGTGTTGCTTCAACGCAAGCGTCGCCCAGCCTGGGACGAAGGTCGCGCGGTACGTCAAGCCGTTGGCCGTCCGTTCGAACTCTCGGCTCGGCCGTTTCCTGTATATGTCCATGGTGACTTACGGTTGGCAGCCATCATATGCAGCGACTTCACCGATGCGCGAGCGCGGGTGGCTCTACAGGGAGCTATCGATCTACTGATTGTGCCGGAGTGGAACAAAGATGTAGACGGATTCTCCACACTCGTGGAGGGCGCCGCTCTCGATATTCACGCTTTTATCGCTCAGATCAACAATCGAGAGTACGGGGATAGTCGCGTGCGCGTCGCTGCGGAGGAGGCGTGGAAGCGCGATCTGGTGCGCCTGAGAGGGGGCGACGGCGATTTCTACGCGACGGCGGATATCGACTACCTGAAACTGCGGCGGTTTCAGAGCAACCACGAGCCGCCTCACTCCGGTTTCAAGCCATTCCCGATCGGTTTCAAGCTCGATCCAAAGCGTAGAGTGACATGAGCATCGCGAACTTGCCGAAGCTACTGCAGCCCGCGCTGAAGGCGCTCGAGAAGGACCTCCTCGCGCGCGCGAAGACCGAACGGGTCGAGGCTGGCCTGAAGAAGGCGTGGGAGGACGAACACAAGGGCGGACAGACCGGACTCGGTTTTGACCCCTGGCGGCGCGAGCGCGTCACCCAGCTCGCGGTCTCGTGGATCTTGTCCGTCGTCTTCGTTCGCACGCTCGAAGATCGCGGCTACATCGACCCGCGTGTAGCCGGTCCCTCCGGGGATGCGCTGCGTACCGCCGAGGATCGCGAGGCTCTGTACCTTCAGATCGCGCCGTTCCTCGGACCGCGCGAGTACCTGCTCGCGGTGTTCCGCGAGCTCTCGAAGCTCCCCGGCGCGCGCGACGTCTTCGACACTAAGCACAACCCAGTCTGGGTGCTCGCGCCTTCGGGCGAAGGCGCCAAGGCGCTGCTCGACTTCTTCCGCAAACGCGACGCGAGCGGCGCGCCCGCGTTGGTCTTCGCAGGCGAGGACACGCGATTCCTCGGCGACCTGTACCAGAACCTATCCGAGGCGGTCCGGAAGCGCTATGCGCTCCTCCAGACACCGGAGTTCGTCGAGGAGTTCATCCTCGACCAGACTCTCGACCCCGCCATCGCGGAGTTCGGGCTCAAAGACGTGAGCCTGATCGACCCGACCTGCGGCTCGGGGCACTTCCTGCTCGGCGCGTTCCACCGGTTCCTCGAGCGTTGGCAGAACGAGTCGCCGACCGCGAACGTCGCCGACCTTGCGCGCCGTGCGCTTGAGCAGGTCTACGGTGTCGACATCAACCCGTACGCAGTCGCCATCGCGCGTTTCCGTCTCGTGCTCGCGCTACTCGACGCGGTGGGCATCAAGCGGCTGGAGAAGGCGCCCGACATCAAGCCGAACGTGGTCGTCGCGGATAGCTTGCTGCATCGGTTCGTACCTGCTGCACCAACCCCGTCTTCCGCTGAACGCGGCCGGATGGCAGGTTGGCGAGCGTGACGACGCCGATCCGCTCAACCCGGAGCCGGCTGCTCCGACGGGGGCAGCGGC
>DATLIL010000060.1:0-9614 GCA_035539475.1 Polyangiaceae bacterium | reverse complement strand
CACCGATAGCGGTCGCGCTCAGCGAGCGCGCTGAATGGAGCCCTCTCGACATTTTTCAGTCCCTCTCTTGTTTGGTTTTGGTTTCCTAAGCGTGCGTTTGGTCGCGCAGCGACCGTCGAATCAATGACGACTACCGAAACTCTGCGGATCCCAGGCATTCCCCCCAGAAGGATTGGCCGGTGGAGCGCGCTCGCTGGCCGTGGATGCCGGAGTCTCCAGGCTCTTCTTGCCGCTGGTCGGCGGCGGCGCCCAAGCGCGACGGCGCGCCTTCTCCGTCGATAGGTGCTCGACGGAGGCGCTGGGCGCAGCGCTCACCGTCGCGGTCGCCGTCGGCGGCGCAGTCGCGCTGGCGGTGGGCGGCGCGACGACGACGATTGGCGCCGGCGACGCCGCAACGACCGGCGACGCTGCAGGCGCGGGCGCCGGAGAACGCAGCGCGAGGAGCACGCCGAGCCCGAACACACCGGCCACGCCGGCGGTGAGCAAGAGCGGTCTCGTGTTCTGCAGCGGGGGGAGCGGCGGGAGCGGCGCAGGCGACATGCGGCGCGCGGAGCGCTGGCTCGACGAGTCGGGCAACGACACCATCGATCCGGAGCTGAGCTCGTGGATGTCTGCCGCGCTGTCGAGCGTGAGCGCGCGCAGCGAGCCGCAGCTCTGCGCCTTGGCGCGGTCCACCGTCTCTTGAGCCAGACGCAGCGCTCCGCGGCGCTCGCGGGCTCGCTGTCCCAGCAGCCCGTCGAGGTAGAGCTTGAGCTTCGACTCGACGCCCGCCTCGAACGCCTGCGGCAGCGCCTGCTGCAGCCCGGCCAGCATTTCTTCGGCGCTGCCCCAGCGCCGCATGGGATCACGAGCCAGCGCCCGCTCGACCACGCGGCGCAGCTCGGGCGGGTAGTCCGACGCCTTCGTGGTGAGCCAGGGCGGCGGCTCGTCCGTGCAGATGCGGCGGATGGTTTCGGCAGGGTTGGCGCCCTTGAAGGGATGGCGACCGGTGCTGAGCTCGAACAGCACGATGCCGAGCGCAAACAGATCGGTACGGCGGTCGAGCGCCTGACCCTTGAGCTGCTCGGGCGCCATGAAGGAGACCTTGCCCTTCAGCTCGCCCTCCTCGGTCAGGCCCGAGTTGCGTGCCGTGGCCTTGGCGATGCCAAAATCGACCAGCTTGGCCATGCCACCGTAGCCGACCAGGATGTTCTGCGGTGAGACATCGCGATGCACGACACCGAGCAGGAGCTCGCCGCCGTCGCCGCGCAGCTCGTGCGCCGCGTGTAATCCCTTGCACGCCTGGCCGATCAGGTTGACCGCGAAGTGCAGCGGCATTCCGCCCTGCTCTTGCGCGCGGCTGAGCACGTAATGCAACGCCTCGCCTTCGACCCACTCCATGGCCAGATAGAGCGTGCCTTCGTGCTCGCCGAGCTCGAGCGTCTCCACCACGTTGGGGTGGTGGATCTGCGCCGCCAGCGAGGCCTCGGCCATGAACATCTGCTCCAGGCGCGTGTCGTCCATCGTGCCCTGCAAGATGGTCTTGATCGCGACGAGCTTGGTGAAGCCGCGTGTGCCGATCAATCGCGCAGCCCAGACCTGCGCCATGCCTCCCTTCGCGATCGGCTGAAGTAGTTCGTAGCGCCCCAATTCGGTTCCAGGTGACAGCTGAACGTTCGTCATCGGATAGATCCGTGGATTGAGCTTCCCCTCGATTGGAAGCGGACAGGCACAGGACCGGTTCTCGAGTGAACCGCCCACTGAAAACCGTTTCGAACGTGCGTGGTCACGTCGACGCGGCTTCCCCTCGAAGCCAAGACCCTACAACCCCATCCTAGCGTCGAATTGGTCGGCGTGGGAGGGTCTTTAGAAAATTATGATCTGTGCCACCGCACTTTCTCAGCTCGGGATGGATTTCTGGACAGAACGATGTGTGCTGCTCGGCGCAAATGTCGCTGATTCGGCAACGATCAACGCTGCTTCACCTCCATTCACGCAGCGCCGCGCTGGCACAAAAACAACACCCAGCATTTACAAATAGAATACGGCATAGAATGTCGCGGGCGTGATTGCGGCTCGCGCGGTGACAATCCGCGCCCGTGACGCTGCACGACAGCGACGCTCGAGCTCGACGGATCTCGCGCACGTGGCGGCGAGCAGCCTCACGAGACAAGAGCGGCTCGTTCATCGATGCCACGCTGAAGTGGAATCACGACAAACGCGCCGCTCGAGCGCGCTGGCACGAATCCTTCAACCCCTGCGAGTGGGAACAACTACCAGGGAGGATCGATCGATGTCGGGGAAAATCACGGTACTGCTGCTGGCAACGATGGGTTTGGTCGCGTGTGGGGATCCGTCGAGCGAGGAGCTGGAGGCCAGCCTCTTGGGCAGCGAGGAACAGGAGGCCAGCGTCCAGGCCGGCCTGGCAGAGCTGCGTCAGCTCACCGCGCGCTACCACGACGTCGGCGTCGCCGACGACGACGGCTTCCACCTCGGCATCAATGGCATTCTCACGAACTGCGTCCAGCATCCGGTGAATCCGGCCACCTTCGGTGCGATGGGTTATCACTTCGGAAACCAGGACCGCTTCGACGACGTGACCATCGACGAGCTCGCGCCCGAGGTGCTCGTCTATCAGAAGAGAAACGACGGGACGTACAAGCTCGGCGCAGTCGAGTGGGTCGTACCCAAGGTAGCCTGGGAAGCCGAGCACGGCGTCGGTGCCCCGCCACCCGAGGTCCACGGCCACCCGCTGAGCGTCCTCAATCCAGTGCTGAACTGGTACGTGGGGCACGCGTGGATCTGGAAACCGAACCCCTCCGGCATCATGTCGGACTGGAACCCGAACGTGACTTGCCCCTGAGCGACAAGGACGTACTAGCCCATTTCGCGGGCTGCCAATCCGCTCGGTTGCGTGAGCTCTAGGGTTGCCTTATTTGCCTGGTCCACAAGGCCATGCTGGATCTCAAGTTCATTCGCGAGCAACCCGAAGTCGTCAAGGCCGCCGTCCGTGACAAACGCGTGAGCCTCGACGTCGACGAGCTGCTCGCGCGTGACCAGGCGCTGCTCGATCTGTCGCGCAAGGTGCAGGAGCTTCAGGAGCGCCGCAATCAGCAGGCCAAGCTCGTGCCCAAGGCCTCGGCCGAAGATCGCCCCAAGCTGATCCAGGAGGGGCGCGAGATCGGCGAGCGCATCGCAGCGCTCAAGCCGGAGATCGAGCAGGCCGAGGCCAGGTTGCGCGAGCTCATGCTGCTCGTGCCCGGCGTCCCCGCCAGCGTGGCGCCGCGCGGCGCGTCCGAAGCCGACAACGTCCAGGTGCGCACCTGGGGCACGCCGCGCGAGTTTTCGTTCAAGCCGCTCGATCACGTCGAGCTGTTGCAGAAGAACGGCTGGTACGAGCTCGACCGCATCGCCAAGGTGGCGGGCAGCCGCTCGTACGCGCTCAAGGGGCAAGCCGTGCTCCTGGAACAGAACATCCTGCGCCTGGCGCTCGACACCATGGTCGAGAAGGGCTTCACGCCGCTCAGCGTGCCGTCGTTCGCTACCGAAGCGGCCTTCGTCGGCACCGGCCATTTTCCGACCGGGCGCGAGCAGGTCTACTACATAGAAGCAGACGACAAGTACCTGACCGGCACCTCCGAGGTGACGCTCAACACGCTGCACAGCGGCGAGATCCTGAGCGAGGAAGATCTGCCCGTGCTCTACGCCGGCATGTCGGCCTGCTTCCGACGCGAGGCCGGCAGCGCTGGCAAGGACGTACGCGGGCTGATCCGCGTGCACCAGTTCAACAAGGTCGAGCAGTACGTGATGTGCAAGAACGAAGACGCCGAGTCGGAGGCGTGGCACCAGCGCCTGCTCGAGACCTCCGAGCAGATCCTGCAGGCCCTCGAGCTGCCCTACCGCGTGGTCGAGTGCTGCACGGGCGACATGGGCCTCGGCAAGTACCGCATGTTCGACGTCGAGTCGTGGGTGCCGAGCGAGAAGCTCTACCGCGAGACGCACAGCTGCTCGAACCTGCACGACTGGCAGGCGCGCCGGGCCGACCTGCGCTACCGCGGCAAGGACGGCAAGGTGCGCTTCTGCCATACGCTGAACAACACCGCGATCGCCACGCCGCGCGTGCTGGTGCCGTTCATGGAGAACCACCAGCAAGAAGACGGCAGCATCCGCTTGCCCGAAGTGCTCAGGCCGTACTTCCGCGGTAAAGAGCGGCTGTCAGGGCCGCGCTGAATCGTCCGCTGGCACTGTTCGCGCGCGGGTCGCCCGCCGTGATAAAAGGTGCCCGTGGCGGACAGACCAGCGGATGCGGCGCGGCTCATTGCGTTCCTCCGTCTCGTGTTCGTCTTCGCGGCGGTCTTTGCCGGCGTGTACGCTTTCGCGGCGTTCCGGCAACGGCAGTGGGCGCTCGGCGGCGCTGCCGCGCTCTGCCTGGCCACGGCTTTTGCGACTCCGTTCCTGCGCCGCCAGGCCCTGCGCGGCGCCGCTAGCAGTGCGGCAGTTCGTACGGCCGCAGCACTGCTCGCGCTCACCTCCGCGTTCTCGCTGGTGGCCCCGTTCGCCTGGCCAGCGCTGGTGCTGACGTGCATGGTGGTGGCGGCGCTGGCGTTGCCTTTCGTCGGCGAGAGCGCGTTGCGGGGTCTGCTCGTGGCAAGTTTCGCTGTCACCGTGCTGGTCATGGCGGTGGGAGCGACGAACCCCGTGGAGCTGCGCTTCCACCCGCACTTCGAGTGGGCTCTCCTTGCGGCGAACGTCGTGGCCGCCTCGGGCATCGCCTTCTGGATGCTGTGGCGCTTCAGCCGGCGCCAGCGCGAGCTGCTCGAGCGTGCCGAGGCCGCGCGCGCCGAGGCAGAAGCCGCGAGCCGGGCGAAGGACGAATTTCTGGCCATGCTCGGCCACGAGCTCAGAAATCCCCTGGCTCCAATCGTGACCGCGCTCGAGCTGATCCATATCCGTGGTGACTCCAAGTTCGACCGCGAGCTCGCGATCATCGAGCGACAGGTCAAGTACCTGCACCGTCTGGTCGACGACGTGCTCGACGTCTCGCGCATCGCACGCGGGCTCGTCGAGCTGCGCCTCGCACAGGTCGAGCTCGGAAGGGTGGTGGGCGCCGCCATGGAGATGTCGAGCCCGCTGCTCGAGTCCAAGAACCAGCGCGTCGAGCTCGACGTGCCGGCCGAGGGTCTGCCCCTGAACGCCGACGAGGGGCGCCTGGCGCAGGTCGTCTGCAACCTGCTCACCAACGCGGCCAAGTACACGCCAGCGGGCGGCCGGATCTCGCTGCGCGCCTCGCGCTCGCTCGCGCACGTCGAGCTCGTCGTCGCCGACGAAGGCGAGGGCATCGCGCCGGAGCTCTTGCCGCGAGTGTTCGAGCCCTTCGTGCAGGGCGAGCCGTCCCTGCCCCGCCGGCAGGGCGGTCTCGGCCTCGGCCTCACCCTGGTGCGTAACCTGGTCGAGCGTCACGGTGGAGCCGTACGGGCCGAGAGCGAAGGCCTCGGGCGTGGCGCGCGCTTCACGGTCAGCCTCCCCGCCGCCAACGCTAGCGACTGATCGGCTCTGCTGTTTCGGCAGTGCTTTCCGCGACGCTCTGCTTGCGCTGACCCTGGCGCCACAGCGCCGGCGCCACCCCCACCAGCCGCTTGAAGGCGCGACTCAGGGCTGTCTCGGAACCGTAGCCGACCTGGGCGGCGATTTCGGCCAGGCTCGCCGTGCCGCTGAGCAGGCCGGCGGTGAGCTGCATGCGCCACTGCGCCAGATACTGCATGGGCGGGATGCCCACGAGCTCGGCGAAGCGCTCGGCCAGCACCGAGCGCGACACGCCGATCTCCCTGGCCAGCGCCTCCAGCGACCAGTCGTGAGCGGGCCGATCGTGCAGCTCGGCGAGCGCGCGACCGACCACGTCGTCCCGCAGCCCGGCGAGCCAGCCCGTCCGGCCCGGCGCCACGACCTCCACGTAGTGGCGCACCACGTCGATGAACATCAGCTCGCTCAGCCGCGCCAGCACACACTCGCTACCGGGCCTTCGCGCCGTCGACTCGCGCAGCGCGAAATCGATGAACTGCGCACGAAAGGTGTCTGGCAGGCCGTCCTTCGGCACGTGCAACAGGCGCGGCAGCGTCGAGAGCAGCGGGTTGAACGGACCGCTGTCGAAGCCGAGGAAGCCGCAGATGAGCTGCGCCCGCTCGCTGCCTCCGCCCTCGAGGTTCAGGGTGATGGGCAGCTGTCGTCCCACGACTGGCTGGTACAGCCCGAGCTCCGACTTGCCGCGCATGCCAGGGGCGCTCGACATCACGTGTGAATCGCCCTGAGGGAACACGATGAGGTCACCGGCGGAGAGCAACACGGGCGGCTCACCGATCAGACCGCCCCAGCACGAGCCCTCGGCGATCACGTGGTACTCGATGACGTGCTCGACGCCGGGCAGGATGCCCGGGCCGACGACCCGTCCAGGAGGAGCCTCCGCCACCCAGGGCGCGCGGGCGTCGACCGAGAAGAAGACGGCGCCGGTGAGGCGTACGGCGCGGAGCACGGCTGACAGCGTGTCGGTGCTCACGGTTCGCGCCTCGAGGATGGAAGGTAGGGCACGGCGGACGCCGGGTCGTGCCGCAAAACCCGACCCGCGCGTTTCCGACGATCTGTCATGTGGGGCCGACGCGCGGTCATTCTCGAAGCCTGCTCCGGTCTTTACAACGAATGGAGAGACGCCGCACTCGCGGCCGAAAAGGAAATCCCAATGACCATGATCATCGACTGTCCCCCCAGCACCCGTAGTTCTACGCACAGCCTCCAGCTCGGTGGCCTCAAAGCCAAGCAGCAGGCCACCTGGAGCAGTGGCGACTATTCCGTCGTCGGCACCACCCTTCAGATCGTCGGCGAGTCGCTGTGCGAGGCGGCCGACGTCCGTGCCGGTGACGACGTGCTGGACGTGGCCTGCGGCAACGGCAACGCCACGCTGGCCGCCGCCAGGCGCTTCGCCAGCGTCACCGGCGTCGACTACGTGCCCGAGCTCCTGCGCCGAGCCCAGGAGCGCGCCAGCGCCGAGCGCCTCGATCTCGACCTGTTGACGGCCGACGCCGAGGCCCTGCCCTTCCAGGACCAGAGCTTCGACGTCGTGCTCTCGACCTTCGGCGTGATGTTCACCGCCAACCACGAGCAAGCCGCAGCCGAGCTCGTGCGCGTGTGCAAAGCCGGCGGCAAGATCGCGCTGGCGAACTGGACCCCCGAAGGCTTCATCGGTGAGCTGTTCCGTACCGTGGCGCGGCACGTGCCGCCACCGCAGGGCGCGCCGTCGGCGTTACGCTGGGGAACGAAGAGCGGACTGAATGAGCTGTTCGGTGACAAGGCCACCGCCATTCACGTCGAACGTAAGCTGTTCAACTTCCGCTACCTCTCGCCGCAGCACTTCATCGACGTCTTCCGCCGCTTCTATGGCCCCACCTTCAAGGCCTTCGGAGTGCTCGACGAGGCCGGACAGGCCGCTTTCGCCACGGACATCGAGAGCGCACTGCGCAAGTTCGAGCGCGGCGGCGGCTCGTCGCTGGTGGTGCCCAGCGAGTACCTCGAAGTCGTCATCCACCGCGCGTGAGCTATCCGAGGTCGGCGCGGAGGACCGAGTACACGGCCTGGTCCCAGCGTCGGCCTCGCAGCTCGAGCGACGAGCGCAGCACCCCCTCGAAACGCATGCCGATCTTCTCGGCGGCACGCCGGCTCTTGGCGTTCTCCGCGAGGATCGGCGCGTAGATGCGCTCGACGGCGCGGGTGGCGAAGGCGTGGCTCACGAGCAGGCGCGCCGCTTCCGGCAGGAGCCCCTGG
This sequence comes from Polyangiaceae bacterium, assembly GCA_035539475.1. Taxonomy (GTDB): domain Bacteria; phylum Myxococcota_A; class Polyangia; order Polyangiales; family Polyangiaceae; genus PMG-095. The sequence continues at coordinate 1,826 of DATLIL010000060.1, read as the reverse complement.
CCCCAGTGTTCCCTGGCCATCACGTAACCGAGCTCCATGACCTTGTGCTGCTTGCCTCGCCAGAACACACCCAGCCCGCCGATGGCGACGTCGGGCGCCGAGCGCAAGCAGAGCGCATAGCCGAGCTCCTCGCGCTCGTATTCACCCGCCACCATCGTCAGGAATGAGTGCGCGTCCGCCACGGTGCGGTGTCGGTCCCAGAACATGTACTGGGTCACCTCGGGATCGGAGGCGTACGTGAACACCGACTCGGCATCGCGGAGCTCCCAGCCGCGCATGAGTGTTCGTTCGCTCGTCAGCAGCGGCGGGCGCCAGCCCACGTTGGCGAGAGTCGCAGGCACTTCGTTCGTTTCCATGCTCCGCGCCCAGCCTAGCCCGGCACTGATTCCGTCCTCAACTGCTCGAGCGCCCGTGGATGGGCCGGGCGTCGAGAACGGGCCAGGGCTGACGGCCAGCGGCGGATGACTGGCGGCCGATGAAAGTGGGTTCCGTGAAGTGCGGCAGGCGGCGTGTTGACCGCTGTGTTCCCCCAACCAAACAACCTGAACGTGAGCTCGAGAGCGGCGGAGCGCTGGATCAGCTGGTGGCGCGCGCGCGGCCGAGCCAGAGCGCGGGGACGCTGGCGAGCAGGGTGCCGGCGAGCATGCCGACGACGCCGGCCGAGCCGACCGCGGCGCAGCCGAGCGCACCGGTGAGCGCGGCCAGGGCTCCGGAGCTCGCCAGGAAGACGAGCGGCTGGCGCTGGCGCGCGGCGAGGAAGCCGAGCGCGCCGCCGGCGACGAGGCCTCCGCTGATGCAGCCGACCATGCAGATCGTCCAGCACGGGCCCGACATGCAGCAGTGCCCGCCGGCTCGGAGCACCAGCGGCAAGAGCATCGGGGCGAGACCGGCGAAGAGCCCGGGTACGACGGCGCGGCCGTAAGCTTGTCCGCGCCAGCCGAGCAGCAGGCAGATGGCGAACAGCGCCGCGCCGAGCAGCAGGCGATCGGAGTGAGTGTGGGCGCCGAGGCTGGCCACGACGAGCAGCGGGATCACCCACAGCGCGAGGCGAAAACCGGCGCGCACGCGGCCGAGCTCGTAGCCGATGCGTGCGCGGCGTTGGAACGTGGCCTTGTCACTCTTCATAACGTTCGCTCCAGGCCGCACGAAAGCGCTTCATGGCGCGCTCCACGCGCTTGCGAAAGGTGGCTCGCGGAATGCTCGGTGGCTGACCGGCGAGCACCTGAGACAGCGTCTCGGCGTCTTCGGGCCGCAGGCTGCCGAGCACGTCTTCGGCCGCGGCCAGGAGGTCACGCTGGACGAGACGCGCTTCCTCGTCGCGGCCATCGTGCACGTCGCCCACCGCGGCAGTGGTGTCTTCGCGACGGCGCACGCGCTTCTGGCGAGCGGTGCGGCACTCGAAGGCCGTGATGCCGACGACCCAGGCGACGGCGTCGCGCTCCGGGTCGAACTCTGCCGCTCGAGCGAAGACCTTGAGCAGAGCCGCCTGCGCGGCGTCCTCGGCTTCGGCGGCGGGCAGCAGCCGCTGGGACAGACGCAGGGATAGTGGCCAGAGCGCCTCATAGAGCGGAGCGAACGCCTCCCGGTCGCCTTCGCCGAGGCGCACCATGAGACTCTGCATTTCCGCTCGCTCCACTCGATTGCTCTGAGGCGCTCTGGACGTCCGAGCAAGGGGTTCAGTGTTCGCAGGGGCAGTCGTCGCCGCAGGGGCAATCGCCACCGCAGGGACAGCCGCCGCCCGCGGCCATGGCCGAGATCGGCGAGGCCACGAATGCCAAGGCCATGAAAAGACTCATCAAATGTTTCTTCATCGGGCTTTCCTTTCG
>DATLIL010000059.1:0-1785 GCA_035539475.1 Polyangiaceae bacterium | reverse complement strand
CGTGGAGGACGAGCCAAGCCTGCGCAAAATGCTCGAGATCCTCTTCAAGCGAGAGGGTTACACCGTGGTCACGGCCGCCGGCTTCAAGCTGGCGCTGGAGGCCATCCAGCAGCATCCGCAGCCCTTTCCGGTGGTGCTCACGGATCTGGCCATGCCGGACGGTTCCGGTCTGGACGTGATCGCCGCTGCCAAGGCGCGCAGCGCGTCGACCGAAGCGATCTTGCTGACCGCTCACGGCACGGTCGAGAACGCGATCGCGGCGATGCGCTCCGGCGCCTACGACTTCGTAGCCAAGCCGTTCGATTCGGCGGAGCTCGCCGCGCTCGTGGCCAAGGCACTGGAAAAGCAGGCCATCGTCGCCGAAAACGCGCGCCTGCGCGCTCAGGTCGCGGCCGTCACGGATCAGGACCTGGCCGGCAAGAGCCCGGCCATGCGCGCGCTGTTCGACCTGATCGACCGCATCGCCAAGGCGCGCACGACGGTGCTCATCACCGGCGAGAGCGGCACTGGCAAAGAGCGAGTGGCTCGCGCCATCCACAAGCGCTCCGATCGCAGCGACGGCCCGTTTCTCGTCGTCAACTGCGGAGCGTTACCGGAGGCGCTGATGGAGAGCGAGCTCTTCGGTCACGAGAAGGGCGCCTTCACCGGTGCGTCAACGCGGCATACGGGTCTGTTCCGCGAGGCCAACGGTGGCACGCTGATGCTCGACGAGATCGGCGAGCTACCGCAAAGCTTGCAGGTCAAGCTGCTGCGCGCCCTGCAAGAGCGTAGCGTTCGGCCAGTCGGCGCGACCCAGGAGTTTCCCATCGACGTGCGCGTGCTCGCCGCTACCAACCGCGACGTCGAGGCGGACGTCGCAGCCGGCAAGTTCCGTCAAGACCTGTACTACAGGCTCAATGTGATCAGGCTGAGCCTGCCGCCGCTGCGCGAGCGCCGTGAAGACATCCCGCTCCTGGCCGAACGTTTCATCACGCGCTTCGCCGCCGAGATGGGCAAGGACGTGGCTGGCTTCACCACCGATGCGCTCAAGGCGCTCGAGCAGTACACCTATCCCGGCAACGTGCGCGAGCTCGAGAACGTGATCGAGCGCGCAGTGGCGCTGAGCGGCTCGCGGGTGATCGGCCTCGGCGATCTGCCGCGCGAGCTCAGTGGGCAGGCGGGCGCACCTACGGCCGAGCTCCTGGCGCTACCGCCGGCGGGGCTGGAGCTCGACGAAGTCTTGAACGAGATCGAGCGCCGCTTCTTGCTGGAAGCGCTCGAGCGTGCGGGTGGTGTACGGAAACAGGCGGCAAAGCTGCTGGGTGTCACCTTCCGTTCGCTCCGCTACCGTCTCGCCAAACACGGCCTCGGGGGCGATGGCGCGGACGACGAGGGCGAAGACCAAGCCTAGTGGGCAGGCGGGCCGATCTCGGCTAATCTAACGGTTCATGCCCGTGTTGGCGCATCGAAAGCTGCGTGCCGGACAGCGAGGTTTCACGCTGACCGAGCTCATGGCCGTGGTCGCCATCATGGGCATCCTGGCCACCCTGGCGATAAGCTCGTTCGTGGGCCACGCCAAGGCGTCGAAGACCGGCGAGGCCACCGCGACGGTGCAGGCCATCCGCGCCGCACAGGAGCGCTACCGCGCCGAGAATCAGGTCTACCTGGCTCGAAACTCTTCGGGTTGGTACCCCACCAGCGGCGTCGGCGACACGCGCACCTCCTTCGTCATGACGAGCCACTCGGACTACGCCGACCTCTGGAGATTGCTCAGGCCAGCCGTCGATCGCCCGGTGGGATTTGGGT
>DATLIL010000058.1:0-1873 GCA_035539475.1 Polyangiaceae bacterium | reverse complement strand
CCGATGCGCGTCGAGCTCGCTCCCGGTGAAAAACGCTCGTACGAGGTCGGTGCCAAGGGTCACGGCACGCGCAAGCTCGTGGTCGATGGCAGCAAGCCCGAGGTTCTCGTCGGCCTCCGCCCTGACAAGCCCTAGTTTCAGCTCGAGCGCTACGGCAGGATCTCGACGTCGACGCGCGCGGGGAACTTCTGTGCGACGTCCTTGGCAACCGCCGGCGGCTGCGTGCTGCCGAGGCCCGTCGCGCTCAGGCGAGAGCTCGCCACGCCGCAGCCTTCTTCCAGCGCCTGTGCAACGCTGCCTGCGCGCGCGGCGGTGAAGGTCCACACCGACTTGAACTCGTCGCCGAGCGCCGGCGCCGCGCCGCTGGCGTCAGCGGCCACGCTGCCGACGCGCAGAGCGTTCTGCGTCGTCGACTTGGCCACGTCGCAAAGCGCGGCCTTTCCGCGCGCCGAGACCTCCGCCTTTTGCGCGGTGAAGATCAGGCTATCCGGCAGCGAGACGAAGAGACGGCCGTCCGTGATGGTGACGGCGGCCTGGCCCTTGCTCGTGTACTTTTCGAGCTTGGTCGCGAGCGACGCTTTCAGGAGCTCGAGCTTCGAGAGGTCGGATTTCTTCGCCGTTTCGGCCTGGTAGCGCTCGCGCTCGAGCTCGTCGCGTTTGTCCTTGGTGGTCGAGAGCTCGGTCTGCGCGTTCTTGAGCGCCACGCTGGCGGACTGCGCCTTGCCGCTCAGCGTCTTGTGGTTCGCCAGCAAGGCCTCGTGCGCGCGATACAGGGGCAGATAATAGGCGAGCACGAAGGTGGCCGCGCCGATCAGGCCCAAGAGGACGAAGACCGTCTTCCAGCGGCCCGTCCGCGGGCGACCGAAATTGTTACCGAGGCCGTCGAGGTCGTCCCATGCGGGTGTGCGCGCCATGCCTCAGACCTACTGCTCGGCCGCTTTTCCTGCCACCAGATTTCGCTAATTCAGGCTCGATTCGCTTGAGCTCAAAACAAACCATTCTCATCGAAACAGCAAATCTTCTCCGAATGACATCTGTAAGCTTACGACCGTGGCCAGCGGGCCGTGAGCCTGTTAAAACAGTGCCCGGAGGCTACGAGATGGCGCAAGCGATCTGGGCGGACGAATTCGCACGGTCCGTTCCCGACATCGAAGAGGACCAGGATGAAGACCTTTGGCACGTTCGGATGTCTCCGGACGACGTGAAGGTCCTGTCGCTCACCAGACTCGATGATCTGTTCCGTCTCTCGTTAGTGGATGCGGAGACCGAGGTTTGGCAGCCCGGTATGAAAAGCTGGGTGCCGCTCGGCGTCGTGGCAGGCATCGAGGACGAGGAGCCCGCAACCACCGTTCCGCGTCCGCCACGTCCGCCGTCGCCTCCGCGTCCAGTGGTGCAGCCGCTCGATCCTTTCGGCATGGTCTCCGCGCCCAAGCCGCTGCCGGTGATCCCGAAGCCGCTCGCGCCCGTCGCCATCACCTACCCGACGCCGGAGAGCGTTCGTCCGATCACCATCAGTGAGATCTATACCGTCGAACGCGGCGGTGGGTTTGGTCGCTTCTTGATCGGTCTGGCGTTGATCGCAGGCCTCGCCGTCACGCTCTACCGCAACGACGTCGTGCGCAATGTCGCGAAGTCCGCGCAGCTCGAAGGCGTGTACGCAAAGGTCGAGAAGGCGCTCGGTGGTCCGAGCTTCGGTACGCCGCAGAGCCTGGACAAGCTGGCCGCCGCGCTCGGTGTGTCCGAGACACCCAGCATGGAGCCGCTCGCCGCAGCGCCGCTCGCCGCAGCGATCGAGCTGCCGAAGGCCGCACCCGTCACGCCCGCGGCCACGCCGAAGACGACGCAAGCTTCGTCCGACAGTGCACCAGCGGTC